>JBIJED010000318.1:0-4464 GCA_044343785.1 Azospirillales bacterium
TGCACGAGCGTCATGCCCCGACCCTGGCCGCGAACGCGCGCCGTCGGGAATGACCTCGCACGTGATCGACCCCTGGACATCGTCGCGGTCACGGCGCCCGGCTGGATCGCGCCCACGACGACCGGGCTGGTGGTCGTGCTCGCGCAGTCCGTGCTCGTGCCCGCCATCGCCGCCGCGAAGACGGTCGCCCTGCTTCGCGATGCTCGACCATACCCGATGGTGCCGCGCACCGCCGCGGCTCCATCGCGCGTCTCGTCCGTTCCCGTACGGCGACGGCGGTCGCGGCGGGATCGGGGACGGAGGGGCGGATGGGGTTCGCGGACAGGACGGCCACGGACGGCCTCGCATGGCTCCGCCGCGAAATCGGCGTCGTGGCGGCCTTCGGCCTCGCGGCCGGGGGCACCCTCGCCTTCCTGGCGATCGCCGGTGCCGTGGCGGACGGCGATACGACGGCTTTCGACGGCTCTCTCCTGCGCCTCCTGCGCACGCCCGACGATCCCGCCGACCCGCTGGGACCGCCATGGCTGGAGGTCGCGGTGCGCGACGTCACCGTCCTCGGCGGAAACACGGTCCTGACGCTCGCCGGCGTCCTCGTCGTCGGCTTCCTTCTGACCGTCCGGGCGTTCGGGGCGGCGGCGTTCGTGACCGTCTCCCTCGTGGGCGGTTCGTTCCTCGGCGTCCTTCTGAAGGATCTCTACGATCGCCCGCGCCCGGATCTCGTCGCCCATGTCGTCGCCGTCGCGACCCCGAGCTTTCCCTCCGGCTACGCGATGCAGTCGGCGATCGTCTGGCTCACGCTGGGCGCGCTGCTGTCGCGGGCGGTTCCGGTGCGCGCCGCGCGCCTCTACGTGCTGGGCGCCGCCTGCGCGCTCACGCTGGCGGTGGGATCGAGCCGCGTCTATCTGGGCGTCCATTGGCCGACCGACGTGCTGGCCGGATGGTGCGTCGGATCGGCGTGGGCGATGGGCTGCTGGCTCCTCGCCGCGCTGATGCGACGGCGGCCGGGCGTCCGGCGACCCCGGGGGAGGGCGCATCCCGCGGACGGGACGTGAAGAAGATGGTCGGACCGGCGAGATTCGAACTCGCGACCCCCAGACCCCCAGTCTGATGCGCTACCAGGCTGCGCTACGGTCCGACGTCCCCTCAGGGGTGACGCTGTATAGCCGCCGGCCGGCAGCGGCGCAACAGTTGACGGACGGTCAGCCGCCCGGCTGGCGGAGCAGTTCGCGCAACGCGCGCAGTTCCGTGATGACGGTCTGGACGCGGCCGCGCTGCGCGGGCGTGAGACGGGGCGCGGGCGGCGCCTCGGGAGCCGCGGCGACCGGGACCGCCTCCTCCTGCGCATCCCCGGGCGACGGCGTCGCGGCCTCCACCGGATCCGGATCGTCGGCGACGGCCCCCGCGCGGCCGCCCCGCTGGTCGCGCAGCAGCTTCTGCACGCCCTTGATCGTGTAACCCTGGTCGTAGAGCAGGCCGCGGATGCGGCGCAGGAGGTCGACGTCCTCCGGCCGGTAGTAGCGACGGCCGCCGCCCCGCTTGAGCGGCTTCACCTGCGGAAACTTCGTCTCCCAGAAGCGCAGCACGTGCTGGGGGACGGCGAGATCGGTGGAGACCTCGCTGATGGTGCGGAAGGCGGTCGCCGATTTGGCGACGGGCCTCGGCCGGCGATCGTCCTGCGGGTCGGGTTCGGACATGAGATCCAGAAGCGCCGTCATCGGTTGGCCCGTGCCGCGTCAGGCATTGACCCGGGCGCGGTCGCCGGATCGGGAAAGCTCGGCATTGATGCGGTCCTTCAGGACGTGGCTCGCACGGAACACGAGGACGCGTCGCGGCATGATCGGCACCTCCTCGCCGGTCTTCGGGTTCCGGCCGACCCGCTGGCCCTTCTGCCGGACCACGAAGCTGCCGAACGACGAGATCTTCACGAGTTCGCCGCGGGCCAGCGCCTCCTCGATCTCGCCGAGGACGGTCTCGACCAGATCCGCGCTCTCGTTCCGCGACAGCCCCACCTCCTGGTAGACGGCCTCGCTCAGCTGTGCGCGCGTGACGGTGTTCTGCGTCATCGACGTGCCTCCCCCGCGTCAAGGACGACGAGCGTACCTTGATGGGGCACATCGGTCAATTCTGACGAAGGCTCAGTTGCTTGGCGGGCGTTCTTGAAGCGTCCGGCCCGTCACCAGCGGACCAGCGCCGACCCCCAGGACAGGCCGCCGCCGATCGCCTCGAGCGCCACGAGGTGCCCGCGGCGGATGCGGCCGTCGCCGACGGCCTCCGCCAGCGCGAGCGGGATCGAGGCCGCCGAGGTGTTGCCGTGATGGTCGACGGTCGTGACCACGCGGTCCGTCGAGAGACCCAGCTTGCGCGCGGTCCCGTCGATGATGCGCTTGTTGGCCTGATGGGGAACCAGCCAGTCGACGTCCGTCGCCGACACGCCGTTCGCGGCCAGCGCCTCGTTCAGCACGTCGGACAGGCGCTGCACGGCGTGGCGGAAGACCTCCTGCCCCTGCATGCGCACGTGCCCCGTGGTGCCGGTGGCCGAAGGACCGCCGTCGACGTAGAGCAGGTCGTACTGGCGCCCGTCGGAGTGCAGGTGCGTCGAAAGGACGCCGCGGTCGGTCGCCGTCCCCTCGCCCGTCCCGCCGCGAAGCACCACCGCCCCGGCGCCGTCGCCGAAGAGTACGCACGTCGTCCGGTCGTTCCAGTCGAGGAGCCGGGAGAATGTCTCCGCCCCGATGACCAGCGCCGCGCGCGCCTGCCCGAGGCGGATGAAGTTGTCGGCGACCGCGAGCGCGTAGATGAAGCCGGCGCAGACGGCCTGCACGTCGAACGCCGCGCCGTGCCCCATGCCGAGCGCCGCCTGCACCTTGGTCGCGGTGGCGGGGAAGGTGTTGTCCGGCGTCGTCGTCGCGAGCACGATCAGGTCCAGCTCGTCCACGCCCATGCCGGCGTCGAGGAGCGCCGCGCGCGCGGCCTCCAGCGCCAGGTCCGAGGTCATCTGACCGGGCGCGGCGATGCGGCGGCTGCGGATGCCCGTCCGCTGCACGATCCAATCGTCGGACGTGTCGACCCGGCGGGCGAGATCCTCGTTCGTGACGACGTCGGGCGGAAGATAGGATCCGATGCCGACGATCTGGGACCGGACGACGCTCATACCACGGCCGCCCGGTCCGCCGCCGGGGCGAGCACGTCGCCCAGACGCTGCATCTCGTCCCGGATGCGGTCGTTGAACCCGTTGCGCACGAGATCGACGGCGACGCCGACGGCGTTCGCGAAGCCCAGCGCGTCCGTGCCGCCGTGGCTCTTCACGCACACGCCCTGGAGCCCGAGGAACATCGCGCCGTTGTAGCGCCGCGGATCGGTGCGCCGGCGCAGCTTCTTGAACGCGTTGCGGGCGAGGAGATATCCCAGCCGCGCGAACAGCGACGCCTCGAACGTGCGGCGCAGGAAATCGGCGTAGAGGCGCGCCGTGCCCTCGGCGGTCTTCAGCGCGACGTTGCCGGTGAACCCGTCCGTGACCACCACGTCGACGGTGCCTGCGGGAATGTCGTTGCCCTCGACGAAGCCGTGGAAGGTTCCCGGGAGCGGCATCGTGCGGAGCATCTGCGCAGCCGTGCGCACCGTCTCGTTGCCCTTCATCTCCTCCGACCCGACGTTGAGGAGGCCGATCGTCGGCTGGATCACGCCGAGGACGGTGCGGGCGAAGATCGAACCCATCACCGCGAACTGGGTGAGGTTCTCGGGCGAACACTCGACGTTCGCACCGAGGTCCAGCATCACCGTCTCGCCGCGCGTCGTCGGGAGGAAGGAGGCGATCGCGGGTCGATCGATGCCGGGAAGCGACTTCAGGACGATCTTGGCCATCGCCATCAGCACGCCGGTGTTGCCGCCGGACACGACGCATCCGGCGCGCCCCTCGGCCACGCTGTCGATCGCGAGGCGCATCGACGACCTGCGCCCGCTGCGCAGGGCCTGCGCGACCTTCGCGTCGTCCGCAACGGCATCGGGGGTGTCGACGATCTCGACGATGCGGGCGAGTTCGGGATGGCCGTCGAGGAGCGGACGGATCCGCACCTCGTCGCCGAACATCAGGAAGCTGACGCCGGGATACCGGAGGCGCGCGATCTCGGCACCGTCGACGACCGACCGGGGCGCGTGATCGCCGCCCATGGCATCGAGGGCGACCACCAATGGAACGCTCATCGCACGTCGCTCCGACGAGGCCGGCCCCCGGAGAGGGCCGGATGGACCGGATGACATGCGCCCCCCATCGACGGGATCAGGCGCTCTTCGCCTCGGCGACCACGTCCCGACCGTCGTAATGGCCGCACGATCCGCAGACGTGGTGCGGCCGCTTCAGTTCCCCGCAATTGGGGCACTCGTTGTAGGCGCCGGCCTGGATCGCGTGGTGGGAGCGTCGCATGTCGCGGCGCGACTTCGACGTCTTCTTCTTGGGAACGGCCATCG
>JBIJED010000319.1:0-4453 GCA_044343785.1 Azospirillales bacterium
CGTGCTGGCCTGCAACACGGCGTCGGCCATCGCGCTGCGCGGGATCCAGCAGGCGTGGCTTCCGGCGGCGTGGCCGGACAACCGCGTCCTCGGCGTGCTCGTGCCGATGGTGGAGGCGATCACGGGGACCCCCTGGCACGCGGTCCGGCCCGACTGGCACGTCGTTCCGGCGCGGACCGTGGGCGTGTTCGCCACCCCGGGCACGGTCGCCAGCGGCTCCTATCCCGTGGAGGTGGCCAAGCGCGCGCCGGCGGTCCGGGTGGTGCAACAGGCCTGCCCGACGCTCGCCGGCCTGATCGAGGCGGGGGCCGACCGGACGACGCTGACGGCCGCCGTGGCCGAGGCCGCCCGTTGCCTGCTCGACCAGCTGGACGGCCGCGCGCCGGACGCCGTTCTGCTGGGCTGCACCCACTATCCGCTGGTGGCCGACCTGTTCGCGGACGCGCTCCCGCCGGGCACCGAGGTGCTGTCGCAGCCCGAACGGGTCGCCATGGCCCTGCGCGCCTATCTCTGGCGCCATCCGCGGTACGCGGGCCGGGCCGGGGTCCCGACGCCGCCGCTGCTGCTCACCACCGGCGATCCGGCGGCGGTGTCCGGCGCGGCGACCCGGCTGCTCCGCCGGCCGGTCGAATTCCACGCCTGGGACAAGGACTTGCGACGCTAGGCTCCGGCCGGGCCCGCCGCTATCCTGCCGTCGCCGGAACCAACCGGTCGAGGGCATGGGAGAGGACGCGATGCCGTACGGCGACAAGCCAGGGAAGGCGTGGGACAAGTCGAGGATGCCGAGCCGGCACGTCACGAGCGGGCCGGAACGGGCGCCCCACCGGGCGTTCCTCTACGCGATGGGGCTGACGGCGGAGGAGATCGCCCAGCCCTTCGTGGGCGTGGCGACCTGCTGGAACGAGGCGGCACCGTGCAACATCGCCCTCTCGCGGCAGGCGCAGGCGGTGAAGAAGGGGGTGAAGGCGGCGGCCGGCACCCCGCGGGAATTCTGCACCATCACCGTCACCGACGGCATCGCCATGGGCCACCAGGGCATGAAGTCGTCGCTGGTGAGCCGGGAGATCATCGCGGATTCGGTCGAACTCACCATGCGCGGCCATTGCTACGACGCGCTCGTCGGCCTCGCCGGCTGCGACAAGTCGCTGCCGGGCATGATGATGGCGATGGTTCGGCTCAACGTGCCGAGCGTCTTCTTGTACGGCGGGTCGATCCTGCCCGGCCGCTACAAGGGCCGGGACATCACGGTGCAGGACATGTACGAGGCGGTCGGGGCGCACGCGGCCGGCAAGCTGTCGGACGAGGAACTCCACCACATGGAGTGCGTCGCCTGCCCGTCGGCCGGTGCCTGCGGCGGCCAGTTCACGGCCAACACCATGGCCTGCGTGGCCGAGGCGATCGGCCTCGCGCTGCCCGGCTCCTCCGGTCCGCCGGCCCCCTACGAGAGCCGCGACAGCTATTGTGAGGCCGCCGGCCGGCAGGTGATGCGCCTGCTGGAGCTGGGGATCCGCCCGCGCGACATCGTCACCCGCAAGGCGCTGGAGAACGCGGCCGCCGTCGTCGCGGCGACCGGCGGGTCGACCAACGCCGGCCTGCACCTGCCGGCGATCGCGAACGAGTGCGGCATCGACTTCGACATGGACGAGGTCGGCCGGATCTTCGAGCGCACCCCCTACATCGCCGACCTGAAGCCGGGCGGCCGCTACGTCGCCAAGGACCTGTTCGAGGCGGGCGGCGTGCCGATCCTCCTGAAGACCCTGCTCGAGGCCGGCCACCTTCACGGCGACTGCATGACCGTGACCGGGCGGACCCTGGCCGAAAACCTCGCCGACGTGACGTTCCCCACCGATCAGGACGTCGTGCGCCCCTGCACCGCGCCGCTCTCGCCGACCGGCGGCGTCGTCGTGCTCAAGGGCAACCTGGCGCCGGAAGGGGCGATCGTGAAGGTCGCGGGGATGAAGACCCTGCGGTTCGAGGGCACGGCACGCGTCTTCGACAGCGAGGAGGAGGCGTTCGCCGCCGTCGACCGGCGGGACTACGAGGCGGGCGACGTGATCGTCATCCGCTACGAAGGCCCGAAGGGTGGCCCCGGCATGCGCGAGATGCTGGCGACCACGGCCGCGATCTACGGCCAGGGGCTCGGCGAGAGCGTGGCCCTCATCACCGACGGCCGCTTCTCGGGCGCGACCCGCGGCTTCTGCATCGGCCACGTGGGGCCGGAGGCGGCCGTGGGCGGACCCATCGGGCTGCTGAAGGACGGCGACCGGATCGTCATCGACGCCCAGGCGGGCACGATCTCGGTCGACCTGACCGACGCGGACCTCGCGGCGCGGCGGGCGCAGTGGACCCCGCGGCGGCACGACTTCCAGGCGGGTGCGCTCTGGAAATACGCGCAGACCGTCGGACCCGCCTTCCTCGGGGCGGTCACCCAGCCGGAAACCCACGTCTACGGCGACATCTGACCCCGCCGCCCGCACCCGAGTCGCGCGGCGCGCGGGCCGGGCCCGGCCCGCCGCCGCCGCGATGAACCCCGCCGGGCGCATTCGAACGGCCGCGGACGGCGGCGGTGGGGCCCTCTCCCCATCGCCGACTGTCCCACCGGCCGCGGGTGTGGCAGAACGAACCCGGTACCGTTGCACGCCGAGGGACAGCCATGTTCCGCCCAAACCGCCGCGCCGTCCTCGCCGGGGGGGCCGCCGTTCTCGCCGCGGCCTCGTCGGCGCGGGCCAATCCGACCGATTTCGGCGCTTGGCTGGCCGAGCTGCGCCGCGAGGCGGCCCGCCAGGGGATCTCGCAACGCACGATCGACGGCGCGCTGACCGGCGTCGCCCCCATCGCGCGAGTGCTGGAACTCGATCGGCGCCAGCCCGAATCGACGATGACCTTCGCCCAGTACCGGGACCGGGTCATCAACAACGACCGGGTGGAGCAGGGGCGCCAGCGCCTCGCCCAGAACCGCGATCTCCTCGGCCGCGTGACGGAGCGCTACGGCGTTCCCGCCCGCTTCATCATGGCGCTGTGGGGAATGGAGACGAGCTACGGCGCCAACACGGGCGGCTTCAAGATCGTCGACGCCCTCGCCACGCTCGCCTACGACGGCCGCCGCAGCCAGTTCTTCCGATCCGAACTGCTGGCCGCGTTGCGCATCCTCGACCAGGGCCACATCGCGCCCGAGCGGATGCTCGGCTCCTGGGCCGGCGCCATGGGCCAGAGCCAGTTCATGCCGTCGAGCTTCCTGCAGTACGCGGTGGATTTCGACGGCGACGGGCGTCGCGACATCTGGACCTCGCAGCCCGACGTCTTCGCCTCCGCCGCCAACTACCTCGCCCGCAACGGCTGGGTGCGGACCGGCGGCTGGGGCCTGGCCGTGCAGGTGCCGCAGGGGTTCGACCCGGCGGGCAACACCGGGCTCGACGTGCGTCGCCCCGTGTCGGCGTGGCAGGGGCTCGGCATCCGCGCGACGGGCGGCGGCGGCCTTCCCGACGGCGACACCGAGGCCTCGCTGGTGCAGCCCGACGGACCACGTGGCGACTCGT
The DNA here is from genome assembly GCA_044343785.1 of Azospirillales bacterium. GTDB lineage: Bacteria > Pseudomonadota > Alphaproteobacteria > Azospirillales > Azospirillaceae > CANGXM01. The sequence goes on from JBIJED010000319.1 coordinate 3,537, forward strand.
TCCTCGCCTTCGAGAACTTCCGCGTCATCATGCGGTGGAACCGGTCGGTCTATTTCGCGACATCGGTGGGCATCCTGTCCGACCGCATTGGCAGCGCCGGCTGAGATCGACTACGCTGCATCGCAGCAATGCGGAGTTCCGACGCGATGCGGCGCAGACGTTTACGGGGGCTGATCGCGGCGTCGGCCGCGCTGTTGGCGGTGGGCTGCATGCAGCCGCCGCCCCCGCCGCGCGCCGCCCTGCCGGTACCAGCCCCGGTGTACAAGGTGGGCGAGGCGTTCCGGGCAGGACCCGTCTGGTACTACCCGCGGGAGGAGTGGGCCTACGACGAGACCGGCCTCGCGATCGTCGTCGGCCGGCCGGACAGGCCGCGCCTGACCGAAAACGGCGAACCCTACGATCCTGCGGCGATGATCGCCGCACACCCGACGTTGCAGATGCCCGCGATCGTGCGGGTCACCAACCTCGTCAACGGCCGGTCGATCGCGGTCCGGGTGAACGACCGCGGACCGGCCGTCGCCGGACGCCTGATCGCGCTCTCCCCGGCCGCCGCGGCGGCGCTGGCGATCGGGCCGGCGGAGCCGACGGCCGTCCGCGTCACCCTGCTTCCCGAGGAAAGCCGCCTCGTCGCCTCGGCGGCCCGCCGTGCCCCCGGCTCCGGCGAAGTGGCGCCCGCGGCGGCGCCGCGCCCGACGGTGGAGATCGACGGGCGCGCGGCGAGGCCGACGCCCGAACGGCGCCCTCTGAGCGCCACGCCGACGGTGCCCGGGAGCGTGCTGGCCGACGGCCGTTTCCTGCCCGATCCGGTGGTGGAGGAGCGGCCGGTCGCGCGCGCACCCCGCATCTTCGTCGAGGCGGGGCAGTTCGACCGCTTCGTCGATGCGAACCGCCTGCGCGCCCAGCTCTCGGGTCCCTGG
>JBIJED010000320.1:0-4450 GCA_044343785.1 Azospirillales bacterium
CCGGGCAGAGGTTCTCCCGCCCCGCCCGGCAGTCGCGGCACGATCCGCACGTGAAGCCGAGCCAAGGGACGCCGACCCGGTCGCCGGGGCGGAGACGTCGCACCTCGGCTCCGATCTCGAGCACGCGTCCCACGATCTCGTGGCCCGGAACCAGATCCGCCTTGGGGTCCGGCAGGTCGCCGTCCACCACGTGCAGGTCGGTCCGGCAGACCGCGCACGCCGCGACACGAAGCAGCACCTCCCCCGGACCGGGCCGGGGATCCGGCAAGGTGGTGAACTCGAGGCGCCCGGGCGCCCGACGCAAGATCATTGCCTGCATCGCAGCAGGTTACGGGCTCGACGCAGGGCGTCAATACCTCGTCGGATCAGTCTGCGACATTCTCCGAAAGCGCGGATGCTCGAGAATTTCCGAATTCGTATACTGTCGGCCTTGAGGATTTGGCGAGGAAAATGGCGATATCGCGCCGGTGAACACATGCCGGCTTCGCTCGCACCATTCGCCTCGCCCCCGAGATCGCCATGTCCGCGCCTCGCCACCAACGGCGACCATCGCGGCCGATCACGCCGACGATCAGCATCGGCACGGAGGTTGTGGATGCCAGAGACCCTGATCGCCTGGTTCGAGGACATTGGATCCGAGGATCTGCCCCGGGTGGGCGGCAAGAACGCGTCGCTGGGAGAGATGATCCGGACGCTCCGCGCGGAGGGGATCCGCGTGCCGCCCGGCTTCGCGACGACGGCGTCCGCCTATCGCGCCCATGTCGCGGCCAGCGGGATCGGACCGGAAATGGGCAGTCGGCTCGCCGCCATGCGGTCCGGTCAGGCGACGCTGCAGGCGATCGGTGCCGCGATCCGCCATCGCTTCATGGAGAGCGAGCTTCCGGCGATGGTGGCGGACGCCGTGCGGACCGCCTATCGCGAACTCGCGACACGCCAGGGGGTCGACGCGCCGTCGGTCGCCGTGCGGAGCAGCGCCACCGCCGAGGACCTCCCCACCGCCAGCTTCGCCGGGCAGCAGGAGAGTTTCCTGAACGTGCGCGGCGAGGCCGCCCTGCTCGACGCCTGCCGGCGCTGCCACGCCTCGCTCTTCACCGATCGGGCGATCGCGTACCGCGAGGCGAACGGCTTCGACCACCTTTCCGTCGCGCTCTCCGTCGGCGTGCAGGTGATGGTGCGCTCCGACCTCGCCGGATCGGGCGTGATCTTCACCCTCGACACCGATACGGGATTTCCCCGGGTCGTGGTCGTCAGTGCCGCCTGGGGCCTCGGCGAGACGGTGGTTCAGGGGACGGTCGAGCCGGACAAGTACACCGTCTTCAAGCCGCTGCTCGACGACCGGGGCCTCGTCCCCATCGTCGAGCGCGGCCGTGGCGCGAAGGAACGGAAGCTGGTCCTCGCGCAGGGCGGCAGCGCGCGCACCGTCCTCGTCGAGACCTCGCGTCGCGAGCGCGAGACCTTCGTGCTGGCGGACGCGGAGGTGCTCCAGCTCGCCCGCTGGGCCGTCGCCGTGGAGCGGCACCATGGTCGGCCGATGGACCTCGAATGGGCCAAGGACGGGGTCACGGGCGAGCTCTTCATCGTCCAGGCGCGTCCCGAGACGGTGCAGGCCCGACGCACCGGCGCCCTGCGGCGCTGGCACCTCAGGAACCGCGGGGCACGACCGCTTCTGACCGGCGCCGCGGTGGGCGAGGCGATCGCGGCGGCGGAGGCCTGCGTCATCCGCAGCGCGGCCGACATCGCGCGCTTCCGCGACGGCGCCATCCTGGTGACGGAGGCGACCGACCCCGACTGGGTGCCGGTGATGCGCCGCGCGGCCGGCATCGTGACCGATCATGGCGGAACGACGAGCCATGCCGCGATCGTCAGTCGCGAACTGGGCGTGCCGGCCGTGGTCGGGACCGGCCTCGCCACCGCGACGTTGCGCGACGGGCAGGCGATCACCCTCTCCTGCGCCGAGGGGGAGGAGGGACGCGTCTATGACGGCCGTCTCGAGTACGGCGTCACCGAACTGGACACCGCCTCGCTGCCGCGCACCCGGACGAAGATGATGCTGAACCTCGCGAACCCGTCCGCGGCCCTGCGCTGGTGGCGCCTGCCCGCGGCGGGGGTCGGTCTCGCGCGGATGGAGTTCATCGTCAACGACCACATCCGCATCCACCCGATGGCCCTGGCGCGCTTCGACGCGCTCGACGACGAGGATGCGCGGCGCCGGATCGAGGCGGCGACCCGCGGCTGGCCGGACAAGGCCGAGTTCTTCGTGGACCGGCTGGCCCAGGGAATCGCGAAGCTGGCCATCCCCTTCCACCCGAACCCCGTCGTCCTCCGCCTGTCCGACTTCAAGAGCAACGAGTACGCCCACCTCATCGGCGGCGCCGGGTTCGAGCCGGTGGAGGAGAACCCGATGCTCGGGCTGCGCGGCGCCTCGCGCTACACCTCGGACCGCTACCGCGACGGCTTCGCCCTGGAATGCCGCGCCATCCGCCGGGTGCGGGAGGTGATCGGCCTGCGGAACCTCGTGGTCATGGTGCCCTTCTGCCGCACCCCGGCGGAGGCCGACCGCGTGCTGGCCGAGATGGCGCGCCACGGGCTGGTGCGCGGCGAGGACGGGCTGCTGGTCTACGTGATGTGCGAGATCCCCTCGAACGTCATCCTGGCCGAGGAGTTCGCGGCGCGCTTCGATGGCTTCTCGATCGGGTCGAACGACCTGACGCAGCTCGTGCTCGGTGTGGACCGCGACGCGGCCGAACTGGCGTCGCTGTTCGACGAACGGGACCCCGCCGTGAAGCGGATGATCGCGGACGTCATTCGCCGTGCCCATGCGTGCGGGGTGCCGGTCGGCATCTGCGGCGAGGCCCCGGGCAACCATCCCGACTTCGCGGGATTCCTCGTGGAACAGGGGATCGATTCCATCTCGCTGAACCCAGACGGCTTCGGCGCGGCGTTGCAGCGCGTGGCGGAGGCGGAGGCGTTGCAGGATGCGCGGACGGGCGCGCCGGCATGACGACGGCCGCTGCGGCCCCCACCCGTGCGGAGCACACGATCCGCCATGCAGGACGTGCCGCCCCCCGTCGCCGTGGGGCCCCCGTCGCCGTCCGCGGCCCCGCCGGTCTTCGTCGCGCGCGCTGCCCAGGACCCACGGGAGCGGGGAAGCGGCGGTCCACGCCTTGCGCGATCTCGATCTCGACATCGTCGATGGGGAGTTCGTCGTCCTGTCCGGTCCCTCCGGATCGGGCAAGTCCGCGCTGCTGAACCTCGGCGGCCTGGACGTGCCCACCGCCGGTCATGCCGCCCGGCGCGACCGGACGCTGACCGCGCGACCGAATCCATGCTCACCGCCTGTCGCCACGATCACGTCGGCTTCGTCTTCCGGTCCCAGATCCTGATCCCCAGCCTGACGGTGCGGGAGAACGTCGAGCCGGTGGCCGAGATCGCCCGCGACCCGATGCGGCCGGAGGAGGTGATCGAACGCGTCGGGCGCGCCGGTGGGCTTGTCGCAGAGCAGCGCCTCCTCCGGTGGCATCGTCGCGATCAGGGCCAACCCGCGCCGCCTGACGCCCGAGGACCTGGTCTGGTGAGCGTCCTCGACCGCAAGGTGATCCGGGACCTCGGGACGATGTGCGGTCATCGTCTCACCATCGCGCCCCTGATCGGCGCCGGAATCGCGATGCTCGTCATGTCGGTCGGCGCCCATCTCCCGCTGCTCGCCGCGCCCCGTGCTCGAGCGGGTCGCCCTGATGCCCGGCGTGGCGGTGGCCGAGGCGCGGATCGTCGGAGCCCCGCGTGTGGACCGGCCGGGCGTGGAGGTGCCGGTGGCGGGGCGCGTCCTCTCGCTCCCGGCGGACGCTCGCCGTGACCGTCCCCCTTCTCTTCCGCGGGATCGCCGCTTTCCCGCTGAACGTCGTGCCCGGCCGCATGGTGGAGGCGCAGCGGGAGCAGGTGGCGGCGCTGCTGGGCGTGCTGTCGGCGTTGCGGCGCGTCCTTCGCCTGCCGGCCGCCGAGGGCATGCGCCCGTCCGTGCCCGCGGTGCCCGGCGCCCGCGCCCTCGCCCCGTTCGGCCGACGCGTCGGCCCGCGTCCGATGATGGTGCTGCGCAACGTCCTCGCGGCGGAAGGACGGCGAGCCGTGGCGGTGCTGGAGCAGTTCGCGATCGACGCGCAGGGCGCCGAGGCCCAGCAGCGGCAGGCGCAGGCCGGACACGGGTCCTGTTCGCCCGCGGCATCGCGTCCGGCCAGCGGATGGAACGTGCCGATCTGGCCGCGCTCACCGCTGCGCGCGATTTCGAGGCGGCCGAGATGCGCCGCCACGCGGCCGAGCATGAACTGGCCCTGGCCCGCGCGGTCCTCCAGCGTATCGGGACCAGTGACGGGATGCCGAAGCGACAGGAGGTCCGGGCGGGTGGTGATCGACCTCGTCTCCCCCCGTGACGTCCGGGCGCGTCCGGACGACGGTT
>JBIJED010000321.1:0-4443 GCA_044343785.1 Azospirillales bacterium
GCCGACCTGGGACCGCGCCATCCAGATCCAGGGCGAGATGTTCGAGGCGACGTCGGCGCTGGGGGGCCTCGACGTGCAGCTCGTGTTCTACCGCGGGTTCCGGGAGTGCCGGTCGAGCCCCTGGCTCTCCGGCGGCCCGGACCTGACCCGGCGCATGTCGAGCGTCTTCTGCCTCGGCGGGCAGACGCAGATCGGCCGCGTGCTGGAGCACGCGCTGAAGGAGACGCGCCGGACCAAGGTGGACGCCCTCGTCTTCGTCGGCGACTGCATGGAGGAGGACGCCGACGCGCTGTGCCATTCGGCCGGCGAACTCGGCCTCCTCGGCGTGCCCGTCTTCGTCTTCCACGAGGGCGGCGAGCCCGTCGCCCGGCGGACGTTCGAGCAGGTGGCCCGCCTCTCCCGCGGCGCCTACTGCCCGTTCGACGCCGACAGCGCGAGGCAGCTGAAGGACCTGCTCTCCGCCGTCGCGGTCTATGCGGCGGGCGGGCACCGCGCGCTCGAGGACTACGGGCGGCGCGGCGGCTCCCCGGACGTCCTGCGCCTGACCGCCCAGATCGGGCGGCGCTGATCCGGACCGCGCGATGCTGCCGCAGGTCCTTCTGGTCCTCTGCCTGGTCGTCGGCGGCTATCTCGTCCTGCGCGGGATGGGGAGGAGCGACCTGCGCTTCGTGCTGCGCGTCGTCCTCGTCGTCGCGGTGGGGGCCGCGGCGGTCTGGCTCGTCGTCCTCGCGCTGACCGGGCGGCTCGGGCCGCTGTTCGCGTTCGCACCCCTCCTCATCCCGCTGGCCTTCCGCTGGCGGACCCTCGCCGCCCGGCTGCGCGGGCTCGTCGGCGGCGGGGCGGCCGGCGGGCGGGTCTCCCGGGTGGAGACGGCGTGGCTGCGGGTCTGGCTCGAACACGACAGCGGCGCCATGGGCGGCGAGGTGCGCCAGGGCCAGTTCGCTGGCGCGCCGCTCGACCGGCTGGACCGCGAACAGCTCCTCGCCCTTCTCGCGGACGTGCGCACGGCCGACCCCCAGTCGACCGCGGTGCTCGAGGCCTATCTCGACCGGACGCTGGGCGACGGCTGGCGCGGCCAGGGACAGCGACAGGGCGGCGGCGGGCCCGGGGAGGAGCCGCGGCGGCCGGCGTCGTCCGGCGCCATGACGCGCGAGGAGGCGTACGAGATCCTCGGCCTCGCGAAGGGGGCGTCCGACGCCGAGATCCGCGACGCGCACCGGCGGCTCATGCTGAAGATGCACCCCGACCAGGGTGGTTCCAACTATCTCGCGGCCAAGATCAATCAGGCCAAAGACCTGCTCCTGGGCGGCTGACGCACGGTTGCCACGGCGAACGGGAGCATGGCACAAGGGGAATTGTTCCACGGGGGCCGCGTTCGTGTCGCGGGCGCCCCCAACGTTATCGAAAGATCCCGAATGATCAGGCCCGTCCGCAAGGCCGTCTTCCCGGTGGCCGGTCTCGGCACCCGGTTCCTGCCCGCGACGAAAGCGATCCCCAAGGAGATGCTGCCGCTGGTCGACCGGCCGCTGATCCAGCACGCCGTCGACGAGGCGCGGGCGGCGGGCATCGAGCAGTTCGTCTTCGTCACCAGCCGGGGCAAGAGCCCGCTGGAGGACCATTTCGACCTGAACGCCGAGCTGAACGCGGTCCTGAAGGCCCGCGGCAAGACCGAGCTGCTGAAGCTGGTCGAGGAGACCCAGATCCAGCCCGGCAGCCTCGCCTACGTGCGGCAGGCGGAACCGCTCGGCCTCGGCCACGCGGTCTGGTGCGCGCGGGAGTTCGTGGGCGACGAGCCCTTCGCCGTGCTGCTGCCGGACGAACTGGTGCTGCACGACCGGCCCTGCCTCGCGCAGATGATGGACGCCTACCGCACGGTCGGCGGCAACCTCCTCTCGGTGTTCGAGGTCCCGCGCGAGCAGACCAACCGCTACGGCATCCTCGACGTCGCCGCCGACGACGGCCGCCTCGTCGCGGTGAAGGGCCTCGTCGAGAAGCCGGCACCGGAGAAGGCGCCGTCGAACCTCTCGATCCAGGGCCGCTACATCCTCCAGCCGGAGGTGTTCGGTCATCTGAGCGCCTTCGAGAAGGGGGCCGGCGGCGAGATCCAGCTGACCGACGCGATGGCCAAGCTGATCGGCCGGCAGCCGTTCCACGGCTTCCGCTTCGAGGGCGCGCGACACGACTGTGGCGACAAGCTGGGGTTCGTGCTGGCGAACGTCGCCTATGCGCTCCGTCGCGGGGACATGGCCGCGACGGTCCGCGCCGAACTGAGGAAGCTCCTCGCAGACTGACCGCAGGGTTGGGAGTGCCGCGATGAAGGTGGTCATGGTCGGGACCGGCTACGTCGGTCTCGTTTCCGGAGCGTGCTTCGCCGAGTTCGGCGTCACGGTCGTCTGCGTCGACAAGGACGCGTCCAAGATCGAGCGGCTGGAGCGGGGCGAGATCCCGATCTACGAGCCGGGCCTCGACGATCTGGTGGCCAAGAACGTGCGGGCCGGGCGCCTGTCGTTCGCGCGCGAACTCGAGCCCGCGATGCGGGACGCCGACGCGGTGTTCATCGCCGTGGGCACGCCGTCGCGCCGCGGCGACGGCCACGCGGACCTCACCTACGTCTTCGCCGCGGCGGAGGAGATCGCCCGGCACCTCGACGGCTACACGGCGATCGTGACCAAATCGACCGTGCCCGTCGGCACGGGGCGCGAGGTGGAGCGCATCGTCCGCCGGGCGCGGCCGGACGCCGACTTCGACGTCTGCTCGAACCCCGAGTTCCTGCGGGAGGGCGCGGCGATCGAGGACTTCATGCGCCCCGACCGCGTGGTCATCGGGACCGAGAGCGGCCGGGCCCGGGAGGTCATGCGCCGCCTCTACCGCCCGCTCTACCTCATCGAGACGCCGATCGTGATGACGACGCTGGAGACGGCGGAGCTGATCAAGTATGCGGGCAACGCCTTTCTGGCGACCAAGATCACCTTCATCAACGAGATCGCCGACCTGTGCGAGAAGGTGGGCGCCGACGTGCAGGACGTCGCCAAGGGCATCGGGCTGGACGGCCGCATCGGGCGCAAGTTCCTGAACGCCGGGCCGGGCTATGGCGGCTCCTGCTTCCCCAAGGACACGCTGGCCCTGGTGCGCACCGCCCAGCAGGCGGGCGCGCCCGTCCGCATCGTGGAGACCGTGGTCGAGGCGAACGATCGCCGCAAGAAGGCGATGGCCGAAAGGGTCGTCGTGGCCTGCGGCGGGTCGGTCGCGGGGAGGACGGTCGCGGTGCTGGGCGTCACCTTCAAGCCGAACACCGACGACATGCGGGACGCGCCCTCGCTCGACGTGGTGCCGGCGTTGCTGGCCGCGGGTGCCACGGTGCGCGCCTACGATCCCGTGGGCATGGAACAGGCCGCGCGCCTCCTGCCCGGGGTCGCGTGGGCGAAGGACGCCTACGCCTGCATGGCGGGTGCGGATTGCGTGACGATCCTCACCGAATGGAACGAGTTCCGCGCGCTCGACCTCGAGCGCGTCGCCGGCCTGATGTCGCGGCCGGTGATGATCGACCTGCGCAACATCTACAAGCCGGCCGAGATGCGGGAGGCCGGTTTCGAGTATCATTCGATCGGCCGGCCCTACCGGGCCGGTGCGATGCCGACCATAACGACCACCGCTGCCGGGGAACTCGTGCGATGAGCGACGCCTACGTCTTCGATCCGACCATCCTGCGCGAGTACGACATCCGCGGCATCGTCGGAAAGTCGCTGAACCCCGCGGACGCCGAGGCGGTGGGCCGGTCCTTCGGAACGGTCGTGGACCGGGCCGGGGGGCGGAAGGTCGCCGTCGGCTACGACGGGCGGCTCTCCTCGCCCGAGCTGGAGGCCGCCCTCGTCGCGGGCCTGAAGGCCGCGGGGATGACGGTCGTCCGCATCGGCCTCGGGCCGACGCCCATGCTCTACTACGCCGCGCGCACGCTGGGGGCCGACGGCGGCATCATGATCACGGGCTCGCACAACCCGCCCGAGTACAACGGCATCAAGATGGTGCTGCAGAACAAGCCCGTTTACGGCGACATGATCCAGGAGATCGGCCGCATCGCCGCGTCCGGCGCCTTCGCCCGCGGGGCGGGGCCGGAGGAGACGGTGGACGTCAAGGACGCCTACGTCGACCGCCTGCTCCAGGACTACGACGGGACCGAGGACCTGACCGTCGTGTGGGACGCCGGCAACGGCGCGACGGGCGAGATCCTGCGGCGCATGACCGCGCGCCTGCCCGGCCGGCACATCCTGCTGTTCGACGAGATCGACGGCCGCTTCCCCAACCACCACCCCGATCCCACGGTGCCGGAGAACCTCGAGGACCTGATCGAGGCGGTCCACGCCAACAAGGCGCACCTCGGCATCGGCTTCGACGGCGACGGCGACCGCATCGGCGCCGTCGACGAGCAGGGGCGGATCGTCTGGG
>JBIJED010000322.1:0-4442 GCA_044343785.1 Azospirillales bacterium
AGGTGGCGGACGTCCGCGCCGCCATCGGCGACAGCGCGGGCACCGATCTCGACGATCCCGTCTGGGCGGCGGCGGAGGGGGACTATGCCGCGACCGACCGGGCGCTGAACAAGCTGTTCGAGCGGGGGGAGAACCCGGTACCGCTGCTGCGCACGGCCCAGCGGCACTTCCAGCGCCTCCAGCTGGTCGCCGTCCGCACCGGGGCGGGCGAGCCGCTGGAGGGGATCGGGCGGGACCTCTACGGCCCCATCTTCTTCAAGCTGAAGGACGCCGTCGGGCGGCAGGCGCGGATCTGGTCGCCCGACCTCGCCACCCGCGCGCTCGACCGTCTGCTGGAGGCGGAGGCGGAGTGCAAGCGCACGCACTGGCCGGCCGAAACCGTGTGCGCGCGGACGTTCTTCCAGATCGCGCAGATGGCGGCGCGGGGCGGGCCGGCGCGGGGGCGGCGGTAAGTCAGTTCGGGTGAGGGTCCTCCCTGTCACCCCTTCGGCAGGTTCGTCGCCGTCTGGCCGAACAGGACCTTCTTCGCGTCCTCGTTCACCGTGGGCGCGGCGTTCGGGTTGACCTCCGCGACCCGCGCGTAGGCGCGCTCGACCGCCGGCCGCGCCTTGATGGCGTGGAACCAGCGCTTCAGGTTCGGGAAGTCGTCCAGGTTCTGGCGCTGGCGCTCGTGCGGCACAATCCAGGGATAGGCGGCCATGTCGGCGATCGAATAGTCGCCGGCCATGAACGCCCGGTCCGCGAGGCGCCGGTCGAGCACGCCGTAGAGGCGGTTCGTCTCCTTCACGTAGCGGTCGATCGCATAGGGGATCTGCTCGGGTGCGTACTGGACGAAGTGATGGTTCTGGCCGGCCATCGGGCCGAGGCCGCCCATCTGCCACATCAGCCACTGCGTGACCTCGGCCTTGCCGCGGGCGTCCTTCGGAAGGAACCGGCCCGTCTTCTCGCCGAGATAAAGAAGAATGGCGCCACTCTCGAAGACGCTGATCGGCGCGCCACCGTCGGCGGGAGACGTATCGAGGATGGCCGGGATGCGATTGTTCGGCGAAATCTTCAGGAAGTGTGGCTGGAATTGTTCGCCCTTGCCGATGTGGATCGGGAAGATTTTGTAGTCGACGCCGGCCTCTTCCAGAAACATCGTGATCTTGTGGCCGTTCGGCGTGGTCCAGTAGTACAGCTCGATCATGGACGCGCGTCCCTTCGTCAGGGGGTTGCGGGGATGGACCGATGTGATGCCGTGGCGGGGTGCCGGTCAACCACCCCCGACGCATGGCGCCTTCACGTTCCGGTCAGGCCCCACCGCGCTCACATCGCCTGGGGCTCCAGCAGCGCCGCCAGCGCTCCCGCATCGGTCACGGGCGGCGAGCAGGTCTGCCCCCGGCAGACGTAGGCCGCGGGGGCGCCGCCCACCATCCCCTTCCCCGCCGCGGGATGGTCCGCCGGCAGGTCGGCGCCCGGCGCAACGGGGACGAGGATCCGGTCGGGCATCGACCGGTCGAGAACCGTCCGCCGCAGCGTCCTGGCGGCCGGATCGTCCGCGCCGCCGACCACCACCACCTGCACCGCGCCGCGCACGAAGGCCGCCGCGTTCAGGAAGCTGGCGAGCGGGAAGAAGTTGCGGGCCACCTCGCCGGCGAAGGCGGCCTCGAGGTCGGCCGCGCGGTCGGCGTAGCGCCCCTCCCCCGTCAGGTGCCAGAGGCGGCCGAGCACGCCCAGCATCGTCCCGTTGCCGGACGGCGTCGGGCTGTCGTAGGCGGTCTTCGTCCGCACGATCAGCCGTTCGGCGTCGTCGGCCGTGAGGAAGTAGCCACCGCGCTCCGCGTCCCGGAAGTGGCGGTCGACGATGTCGACCCAGCCGCGCGCGGCGGCGAGGAACCGGCCCTCGCCCGTCGCCTCGAACAGGGCGAGCGCCGCGCGGGCCATGTCGGCGTGGTCGTCCAGCGTGCCCGTCGGGCCGAGGCGGCCGAGGCGCCGGGCGTGGTGCAGGCGCCCGTCGGTCTGCATGTGGTCGCGCACGAAGTCGAACGCCCGGACGGCCGCCGTCACCCAGTCCGGCATCCCGAAGACAGATCCGGCGTTGGCCAGGGCCGCGATCATCAGCCCGTTCCAGTCGGCCAGCACCTTGTCGTCCCAGCCCGGCCGGATGCGCGTGTCCCGCCGCGCCAGCAGGACCGAGCGGCAGGCGGCGAGGCGTGCCTCCGTCTGCGGGTCCTTCAGCGCCGTGTCCTCGCGCCGGTTGAGGATGTTCGTCTCCTCCCAGTTCCCGTGGGCGGTGACGTCGTAGGTCCGGCAGAAGAGGTCCGCGTCCTCGCCCAGCAGCGCCTCGATCTCGTCGCGGGACCAGACGTAGAAGCGCCCCTCCACGCCCTCGCTGTCGGCGTCCAGCGTGCTGGCGAAGCCGCCGCCGACGCCCTCGTGCGGGGTCGCCACCATCTCGCGCAGCACCCAGGCCACCGTCTCCCGGACCCGGTGTTCGTAGAGCGGCTCGCCCGTCTCCTGCCAGACGAGCGTCAGCATGTCGATCAGGGCGGCGTTGTCGTAGAGCATCTTCTCGAAGTGCGGAACGAGCCACTGGTCGTCGACCGAATAGCGCGCGAAGCCGCCGCCCAGATGGTCGTAGATCCCGCCCTGGCACATCTGGGTGAGCGTGCGGGTCACCGCCGCCCGGAACGGCGCGCGCCGCGTGTCGAGCCAGCGCCGCCAGAGGAGTTCCATGATCCCCATCTGGGGGAACTTCGGCGCCTGCCCGATGCCGCCCCAGGCCGGATCGACCTCGCGCAGCAGGCGGTCGCCGATCTGGGCCACCGTCTCCTCGTCGACGACGGTGCCGGCGCGGTTCTCCGCCAGACGGCCCAGCGCCTCGCCCAGGGCCTCGACGTTGCGGCGGACCTTGTCCGGCTCCTTGGCGTAGGTGTCGGCGACGCCGCGCAGCACGTCCGGGAAACCCGGCCGGCCCCAGCGGCTCGCCGGCGGGAAGTAGGTGCCGCCCCAGAAGGGCTCCGCGTCGGGCGTGAGGAACATGGTCAGCGGCCAGCCCCCCTGCTGGCCCAGCATGGCGAGTGCCGACTGGTAGATGGTGTCGAGGTCCGGTCGCTCCTCCCGGTCCACCTTGATGTTCACGAAGAGCGTGTTCATCTGGGCGGCGATGGCGTCGTTCTCGAAGCTCTCGTGTGCCATGACGTGGCACCAGTGGCAGGCGGCATAGCCGACCGAGAGGAGGACGGGGACGTTGCGCGCCCGCGCCTCGGCGAAGGCGGCCTCGCCCCACGGCCGCCAGTCCACGGGGTTGTCCGCGTGCTGGAGAAGGTAGGGGGACGTCTCCCGGGCCAGCGCATTCGGCATGGGGCACTCTCGGCGGTGATGGATCGGGCGGGTTCGACAGCCGGCGTGGCCTGTCGGCACGACCGCCCGGACCGTGCTAGTCTCGCAAAGATGCGAGGTGGAACCAACCTTTTGCGCGACCGGGAGAAAAGGCCATGAAGATCACCGTCGACGTGGACTGCACGCCCGAGGAGGCGCGCGCCTTCTTCGGCCTTCCCGACGTCCGTCCGATGCAGGAGGCGCTGATGAAGCAGCTTCAGGACCGGATGAGCGCGTCGCTCAACGCCATGGATCCGGAGACGATGATGCGGACCTGGATGCCGGCCGGGATCCAGGGGTTCGAGCAGCTGCAGAAGATGTTCTGGTCGCAGATGAACGCCGCGATGGGAAAGGACCCGAAGAAGTGAACGACGAGCGTCCCTACTACGCCTTCCACGTCTTCTGCTGCACGAACGAGCGGCCCGATGGGCACCCCCGCGGCTCGTGCGCGCGCAAGGGCGCGGAGCGGCTGCGCAATTACATGAAGGCGCGGGCGAAGGAACTCGGCATCGCCGGCACGCGGATCAACGCCGCCGGCTGCCTCGATCGGTGCGAGCTGGGGGCGACGCTCGTCGTCTATCCGGACGGCGTCTGGTACACCTACGCGAACGCGGCCGACCTCGACGAGATCCTGGTCTCGCACCTGCAGGGCGGCCGGATCGTCGAGCGGCTGCGCCTGACGGTCGACCAGAAGGACCTGCGGCCGGAGCAGGTCGCCCTTCGCGGCTGACCGCAGGACCCATGATGACCGGGCCGGCGACGATCTACGCGCTCGCGTCCGGAGCGGGGGCCGCCGGGGTGGCCGTCGTCCGGGTCTCCGGGCCTTGCGCGGGCGCCGCGCTGGCCGCGCTGACCGGCCGCCCCCTGCCCCGCCCGCGCATGGCGACGCTCCGCCGCCTCCTCGATCCCGCGACGGCGGAGACCCTCGACGAGGCGCTCGTCCTCTGGATGCCGGGTCCGGCCAGCTTCACCGGCGAGGATGTGGTCGAATTCCATCTCCACGGCGGGCGCGCCGTCGTCGCCGGCGTCGTCGAGGCGCTGGGCCGACGGGCCGGCCTGCGCCCCGCGGAACCCGGTGAGTT
>JBIJED010000520.1:0-2970 GCA_044343785.1 Azospirillales bacterium
CCGCCGTCAGCGCATTGAGCCGTGCCATGGCGCCCACGGCCTCCGCGCAGAGTGCGGCGATCGCCCGGTCGACCGCGGCCTCCAGCTTCGGATAGGCGAGGCCGAGGGGCCCCAGCACGTCGTCGACCGGTACGGTCACGTCCGCCAGCGTCACCTCGGCGGTGCGCTGCCCGTCGATGGTGGCCGTCCCGCGCACCGTCACGCCGGGGGCGGTGCGGGAGACCAGGAAGAGGGCGATGCCGCGCTCCTGCCGGCGCCCGCCCTCCAGCCGGGCCGACACGATCAGCGTGTCGGCGCTGTCGCCGTAGAGCACGCCGGTCTTCGTCCCGTTGATCACGAAGTCCGACCGCTTGCCCTCCGCCCGTGTCGTCACGTCGGCCAGCGTCCAGCGCGACGTCGGCTCCGAATGGGCCAGCGACAGGGTCAGGTCGCCGGCGGCGATCCGTGGCTGCATCCCCTCGCGCTGGCGCAGCGTCCCGGCCGTCGCGATCAGGCCGCCGCACAGCACGACCGTCGGCAGGAAGGGCTCGACCACGAGGCCGTGGCCGAACGCCTCGGCCACGATCATGATCTCCTCTGGCCCGGCGCCGGTGCCGCCCTCGTCCTCGGCGAAGGGCAGGCCGAGGAGGCCCATCTCCGCGAACCGCCTCCAGACGTCGCGCCGCCAGCCTTCGGAGGCCGCGACCGAGGCGCGGCGCGCCTCCGGCCCGTACTGTTCGCGCACGAACCGCGCGACCGTGTCCTGCAGGAGGCGCTGTTCGTCGGAGAGCGTGAAGTCCATGGGCCGGTCCTCGCCGTCGGGTCGTGCCAGCGATACCGCGTCGGACGCCCCGGGCCAAGCGGCCGGAGGGAGAGCGCGCCGGTCAGGCCGGCATCGGGATGGCGCCGGCGAGGCCGGCATCGCAGAACCGGTCCCGGATCGCCAGCACCCGGTCGCGCGCGGCCAGGAGCGCGTCGACGCAGGCGGGGTCGAAGTGGCCGCCCCGCTCCGCCGCGAGGTGGGCGAAGGCCTCCGCCGGCGTCCAGGCCCGCTTGTACGGACGCTCGGACGTCAGCGCGTCGAACACGTCCGCGACCGCGACGACGCGGCCGCACAGCGGGATGTCGGTTCCCGTCCGGCCGTGCGGATAGCCGCGGCCGTCGAACCGTTCGTGGTGGGTGAGCGCGATCTCCGCCGCCAGCCGGATGAGCGGCGAGGAACTCTCCGCCAGGATCCGCCCGCCGATCAGCGTGTGGGCCTTCATCCGGTCGAACTCCTCGGGCTCCAGCCGCCCCGGCTTCAGCAGCACGGCGTCCGGGATGCCGACCTTGCCGACGTCGTGCATCGGCGCCGCGTCGCGGATCTGGCGCACCGTGTCGGCGTCGAGGTCCAGCCCCTCGGCGATCACGCCCGCGTACTCGGCCACGCGGACGACGTGATAGGCGGTGTCGCGGTCGCGGTGCTCGGCCGCCATGGACAGGCGCCAGATCACCTCGCGCTCCCGCTCCTGCAGGTCGGCGGTCGCCCGGGCCACCGCGTCCGCCAGCCAGGAGGCGCGGTCGGCCAGTTGCCGGTGCGCCGCGCGCAGGGCCAGCAGGTTCGCCATCCGGGCCTTCAGTTCGACCGGATCGACGGGCTTGGTCAGGAAGTCGGTGGCCCCCACCTCCAGCGCGTGATGGCGTGTCTCGCGATCGGCGCTGGCGGTGACCATGATCACCGGCACCGATCCGCGTCCCGGCATCGCCCGGAACCGCTCGATGAAGGCGATGCCGTCCATTTCCGGCATCAGATAGTCGACGATGACCAGATCGGCGTCGGCGGCCGCCAGCCACGCGAGCGCCTGGACCGGGGAGGCATAGGTCGCGACCTCGGTGCCCGAGACCCGGGCGGCCAGCGTGGCGACGATCGTCAGGTTGATCGCGTTGTCGTCGACGACCACGACCTTCATCCCGCCCTCCCGGCGAGGAAGCCGTTCAGCGCCGCGACGGCGGCCGGGTGGGTGCGGGCGATCTCGTCCGCGATGGCGACGGCGCGGGCGGCCTCGCCGCGGCGGAGCGCCGCCTCGGTGTCGCGCGCCCGCTGGGCGGTCCAGCGCAGCCCGACGGTCGACGCCGCACCCGCCAGCGAGTGCGCGGCCCGCGCCGCCGGCTCGGCCCCCGCCGACGGCAGGTCGCCGAGCCGGGCGACCAGATGGGCGATGCCGGCGTCGATCAGCGGGAGCACGCCGGTCACCACCGTGGCCGGCATCTCCGTGAGGAGGCCGCGGAGCAGGGGCTCGTCGATCAGGGTGGCGGGGGCGGTCGTGTCGGGCATGGGGCGGAGGTCCGGATCGCGAAGTCCGGCGGACGATAGGCCCGGCCCCCCGGCGCACCAACCGCGAGACCGGATGGTCCGCCTGTTTCGAAAGTCGCGGCGGATGCATCCGCCCGGTGGTGTCGCCGGATGGATCACATCCCGCCGGACCCTTTCGGATAGGGACGGCCGCCGCGAACGGGGGTGCGCCCCGGAAACGGAAAAGGGCCCGTGCGGTCTCCCGCGCGGGCCCCGTCCGGCGACGGACCGGGTCTCAGTTGACCTGGGCGTACTTGCCGTCCTTCCACTCGTACCAGACGTAGTCGGCGGTCTTGCGATCACCCTTGGCGTCGTAGTCGAGGGCGACGATCACGGTCGGGATCGGGGCCGAGCGGATGGCCTTCGCCACGTCGTCGGCCTTCACCGAGCGGGCGCGCTTCGCACCCTCGGCCCACACCTGCACGGCGGCGTAGGAGAGGAGCGTGTAGCCCTCCGGCTCGTAGTTGGCGGCGCGGAACTTCGCGACGACCGGGGCGGCCGAGGGGAGGCCGCGCGGATCGCGGTCGAACGTCATCAGCGTGCCCTGGCCCGCCGGACCGGTGATGGTCCAGTACTCCTGGGTCACGATGCCGTCGCCCGAGATCAGCCGGTCGACGTTCAGGCCCTGCTCCTTCGACTGGCGGATGAGCAGCCCCGCC
>JBIJED010000026.1:0-11777 GCA_044343785.1 Azospirillales bacterium
GCAGACCGCCGAAGTAGATCACGTTGATCCCGGCGTCCTTCATCTTGCTGACCAGTGCGGCGAAGTCGCGCTGGCCGACGGTGATGCCCTCGTACATCGCCTCGCTCAGGCCGCCGCGGTTGATCGTCGACTTGGTCGCGTCGGCGAGGCCCTTACCGTAGGTCGTGTTGTCGTGGATGATCGCGACCTTCTTGCCCGTGTAGTTCCTGATCAGGAACTCGCCGGCGACCGCACCCTGCTGGTCGTCGCGGCCGCAGGTGCGGAACACGGTCGGCAGGCCCTGCTCGGTCAGGAGCGGGTTGGTCGAGGCGGGGGTGATCTGCAGGATGCCTTCCTCGGCGTAGACCTTCGAGGCCGGGATCGAGACCGAGGAGTTGAAGTGGCCGATCACCGCCACGGCCTTGTCGGTCGCCATCTTGTTGGCGGCCGCCACGCCCTGGCGGGGGTCGGACGCGTCGTCGCCGACGACGATCCGGATCTGCTGGCCATTGACGCCGCCCGCCGCGTTGAGGTCGGCGACCGCCGCCTCGACGCCGCGGCGCAGCTGCTCGCCGAAGGCGGCGTTCGGACCGGTGACCGGGCCGGCGACGCCCAGCACGATCTGTGCGCTGGCCATCATCGGCGCGGTGGTGATGACGGCGGCCGCCGCGGCCGCCAGGACGTTGAGCCTCATGTTCATCGTTCTTGCTCTCCCGTTACGAGCGGGGTCCGATCGCGACCGGATCCCGGTGACATCGTCGCCCCCCGGAGTTGCTCCCCGGCAGGCACGTCCGATGATGGGTTGCACGTCGGCCGTCACCCGCCCTGGCGTTCCCGCCAGCCGAAGGGACCCGTCCGCTCGTGGATCCAAGGATACTGCGTGGTCATCTTCTGCGTCATCGTCAAACGGTGCGCGACCAGCGCCACGCCGGCCATCCAGCCGACCTCGACGAGGAAGCCGAGGCCCGAGACGAGCGGCCCGCCGAACATCGACCAGTCGAGGAACCGGTTCGCCACACCCAGGAGCGGCGTGTAGGCGACCGCCACCCAGGCGGGCTTCCACCCGTCCGCCACCGCCTGTCCCGTCATGAAGGCGGCGAGGCCGAAGGCGACGAGCGTGAGGCCGACGAAGACGCCCCAGTGGACGCCGAGCCAGGCGTGGATCGGGTCCATCGCTCAGTGCCCCCCTTCCAGATAGGCGGCCCGCACCTCGGGATTGGCGAGGAGGTCGCGGCCGGTGCCGCTCATCGTGACCTTGCCGTTCACGAGCACGTAGCCCCGGTTCGCGAGGCGGAGCGCATGATAGGCGTTCTGCTCGACGAGGAAGACCGTCATCCGGTCCGTCTCGTTGATCGTCCGGATCGCCTGGAAGATCTGCTTCACGATCATCGGCGCGAGGCCCAGCGAGGGCTCGTCCAGCAGGAGGAGCCGCGGCCGGCTCATCAGCGCGCGGCCGATGGCCAGCATCTGCTGCTCGCCCCCCGACAGCGTGCCGCCGCGCTGGGTCGCCCGCTCCTTCAACCGCGGGAACATGGCGAAGACGCGCTCGAGGTCGTCGGCGAAATGCTCCGGCGGGGCGACGGTCGCGCCCATGCGGAGGTTCTCCAGCACCGTCATCCGCGGGAAGATGCGCCGCCCCTCCGGCGACTGGGCGAGGCCGCCGCGCATGATCTCGAACGTGGGCGTGCGGGTGATGTCGCGGCCCATGAAGCGGATCTCGCCGTGGCGCGCCTGCGGCTTGCCGCAGATCGTCATCAGCAGCGTCGACTTGCCGGCCCCGTTCGCGCCGATGAGGGTGACGATCTCCCCCTCGTCGATCGTCAGGTCCACGCCCTTCAGCGCCTCGATCGCGCCGTAGAAGGTGCGTACGCCGGAGACGGAGAGGATCGCGCTCAAGGCCGGCCCTCCGCGGTGCCGACGCCGAGGTCGGCGGCCACCTCGGGCGGCAGCGCGTCCTCGTCGTCCTCGCCGAGGTACGCCTTGATCACGGCCGGGTCGTCGCGCACCGCGTCCGGCGGCCCGTCGGCGATCTTCCGCCCGTAGTCCAGCACGACGACGTGGTCGGAGATGCGCATGACGACGCTCATGTCGTGCTCGATCAGCAGCACGCCGATCCGCGCGCTGTCGCGGATGTCCCGCAGCAGCTCGGCCAGTTCCGAGGATTCGCGCGGGTTCAGGCCGGCCGCGGGTTCGTCGAGGCACAGCAGGACCGGATCGGTGCACATGGCCCGCGCGATCTCGAGGCGCCTCTGGTCGCCGTAGGGCAGGTCGCCCGCCGGCTCGTCCGCCCGCCGCGTCAGGCGGATGCGGTCGAGCCAGGCCTTCGCCTTCTCCAGCGCCTCGCGTTCCGCCGCGCGGTAGGAGGGCAGGCCCAGCATCCCCTTGATCGACCAGCCCGACGCCGCCTGGAGGCGGTTGTGCTGCGCGACGATCAGGTTCTCCAGCACGCTCATGCCGGCGAACAGGCGGATGTTCTGGAACGTCCGGGCCACGCCCGCGCGCCGCGCGATCAGGTGCGCCGGCATCCGTTCCAGAAGGAAGGTGCCGCCGCCGCGGGCCAGCGTGAGGCGGCCGGCCGTCGGCTTGTAGAAGCCCGTCAGGCAGTTGAAGAGCGTCGTCTTGCCGGCGCCGTTCGGGCCGATGACGGCGGTGATCTCCCGGTCGTAGGCCGTGAGGCCGACGTCGTCGACGGCGACGAGGCCGCCGAAGCGCATCGACAGGTGCTCCACCGTCAGGAGCGGGGTGCGGGCGGTGGCCGTCATCGCGCGGCCCCCGCGGCCGGCGTCTCGGCCGGCGTCTCGGCGGGCGGCACGCCGCCGGGGTGCAGGCGCACCGTCGGCTCCCGGTGGGCGAGCAGGCCCGACGGGCGCCACAGCATGATCAGCACCATGCCGAGGCCGAACGCGATCATCCGGTATTCGGCGAGGTCGCGGAACACCTCGGGCAGGCCGATGACGACGAGGGTGGCGACGACCACGCCCGTCTGGCTGCCCATGCCGCCCAGCACCACGATCGCGAGGATGATGGCGCTCTCGATGAAGCTGAAGCTCTCGGGGCTGATGAAGCCCTGCCGGGTGGCGAAGAAGCTGCCGGCGATCGCGCCGAAGGTGGCGGCGATGGCGAAGGCGGCCAGCTTCACGTTCGTCCGGTCGATGCCGAGCGAGGTGCAGGCGATGTCGTCCTCGCGCAGCGCCTCCCACGCGCGGCCCAGCGGCAGCCTGCGCAGCCGCAGCGTGACGACGTTCACCACCAGCGCCAGCACGAGGATCAGGTAGTAGAGAAAGATCAGCCGGTGCAGGACGTCGAACTCCAGCCCGAACATCTGGTGGAACGCCACCTGCCCCTCGGCCGGGCGGCGCACGAACTCCGCCATCCCGAAGAAGTCGGGCCGCGGAATGTTGCCGATGCCCGACGGGCCGCCCGTCACCGGGACCCAGGTGAGCAGGATGACGCGGATGATCTCGCCGAAGCCGAGCGTGACGATCGCGAAATAGTCGCCGCGCAGCCGCAGCACCGGAAAGCCGAGCAGGATGCCCGAGACGGCGCCGGCCACCGCCGCGAGCGGCAGCGCCTCCCAGAAGCCGCGGCCGAGGCTCATCGCCAGGAGCGCGAAGGCGTAGGCCCCCACCGCGTAGAAGGCGACGTAGCCGAGATCGAGCAGTCCGGCGAGGCCGACGACGATGTTCAGCCCCCAGCCGAGCATGATGTAGGTCAGGAGCGTCGTCGCGACGTCCAGCACCCGCCGGTCGGCGAAGGGCAGCAGCGGCAGCGCGAAGGCGAAGGCGACGCCGACGATGCCGATCAGGACCGTGGACCGCTGGAAGGCGGCGGCGAACCGGTCGGCGAAGCCGGGGCCGGCGGATGGGGCCGCCGGGCGGGCCGACCGGGCGCCCCGGGCGATGGCCAGGATCGCGGTGGCGGCGACCACGAGGCCGCCGCCGACCGCCACGACCTTGAGCGTGTGGGTCGCGAAGTCGGCGAACCAGCCGCCGACGACGATGGCGATCGCGGCCGGAAGCACGAGGCGCGCCATGCCCTCGCCCACGAGGCGCATGGCGAACCGGCCGACGAAGACGAGCACGACGATGCTCGCCACCTCCACCATCCGGAAATCGAGGGTGAGGCGCAGGTTGCGGTCGACCGTGCGCATGCCCACCATCGGCAGCGCGATGACGAAGGCGACGAAGGCCGCGAACGCCGCGTCGCGGGCCGCGCGGGCGTAGGGGGATCCCGCCATCGGCTCAGACCTTCTCGATCTCGGGCCGGCCGAGGAGGCCGCTCGGGCGGAAGATCAGCACCAGCACGAGGATCGAGAAGACCGCGACCTCGCCCAGCTCGCTCTTGAAGTAGCCGGCCCACATCGCCTCGATGATGCCGATGATCAGCCCGCCCAGCATCGCCCCGGGCAGGGACCCGATGCCGCCCAGCACGGCCGCGGTGAAGGCCTTGATGCCGGCGACGAAGCCGATGAAGAAGTCGATCACCCCATAGTAGAGGACGACCATCAGCCCGGCGACGGCGGCGAGAGAGGCGCCGATCACGAAGGTGAGCGAGATCGTGCGGTCGACGTCGACGCCGAGCAGTTCCGCCATCTTGCGGTCCTGCTGGCAGGCCCGCTGCGCGCGGCCGAGCGCGGTGCGCTGGATCATCAGCGTGAAGACCGCCATGAGCGCGACCGTGACCACGATGATGATGATCTGGAGATAGCTGATCGAGACCGTGAAGCCGTCCGCCCGGGTCATCAGCGTGATCTTGCCCTGCACGATCGGCGGCAGCGGCTTGGGCCTGGCCCCCTGGAGCAGCTGCACCGCGTTCTGGAGCAGGATCGACATGCCGATCGCCGAGATGAGCGGCGCGAGCCGGGGGGCGCTGCGCAAGGGTCTGTAGGCGATTCGCTCGATGGTCCAGCCGTAGGCCGCGGTGAAGGCCATCGCCAGGAACAGGACGAGCAGAAGTTGCAGCGGGACCCACTGGAGGCCGAACATCCCGAGCAGCAGGAAGAAGATCACCGACATGAACGCGCCGACCATGTAGATCTCGCCGTGCGCGAAGTTGATCATCCCGATGATGCCGTAGACCATCGTGTAGCCGATGGCGACGAGACCATAGACGGCCCCGAGCGTCAGCCCGTTCACGAGCTGCTGCAGAAAATACTCCAAGTCTTCAGCCCCGCATGTCGGTCTCGGGTGAACGCGGCGACGGAGCGTCGGTCCGCGGTGGTGGCGCCCGTCCTGCGTTGAACGCAGGACAACCATGCATGCGTAGGCTGCCTCCAAGGCGACGGCGTGTCAATCGCCCTTGTCCGGAGGGGGTCGTCGCAGCCTCAGATGGCGTGGGCGTCGGCGCGGTCGCTCAACGACACGCGCAGGCGCGCCAGCGTCTCCATGACCGTCTCGAACTTGGCGGACGCCCCCGGCCGCTGGAGGATGTCCTCCACCGTGATGCAGGCGTTGATGAGGGCGGAGAGGCCGTGCCCGATCCGCCAGAAATGGCCGTTGACCGCGCCCAGGAAGACGCGCAGCGGCCCCGGGTTCTCCTGCTGGTCGAAGGCCGAGATCGCCTCGTCGTAGGTGCGGAAGACCGTGTGCAGGTCACGCAGCGTCGCCCCGGTCGTCCTGCTGACCTCGGTGCGGAGCATGGTCATGCGTTCCACGTCGAACTTGGGATGGCGCATCACGTCGACCGGCTTCGCCGCCGGGCCGTTCAGCCACGCCGCGACCGGTTTCAGCCGCGCGTTGGTCTCGTTGAACAGGTACTCGTAATAGGCGACGCCCTGCAGCGCGAAGAACATCTGCGACGTCTCGGTCGCATGGAAGCCGAACGCCTCCACGAAGCGGACCGATTCCGGCGCCGTCGGGTTCCAGATGGCGTCGAGCGCCTTCCGCAGCCCCTCGCTCGAGAGGCCCCCGTGCCGGGCGAACGCCTTGGTCAGGATCGGCCCGATCTTCGTCTCGATGATCCGCCGCATCGCCGCCTCCTCGGCGGCGCTGATGTGCAGGCAGTTGTCGGGGACGTCGATTCCGAGCGTCTCGAGCCGGCTCTTGAGCAGGAACGGGTCCATCGACGGGATGTCGTCGATCACGTCCAGGATCCGGAGGTCGTGGATCGTGTCGGCGTCATCGCCGTCCCGCTCGATGCCGAGGAACTCCTTCAGGACCGGCGCGTGCGCCTCGCGGCGCAGATAGATGCCGTAGCCGCCGCCCATCGGGTCTTCCGGGTCGTTCGGGATGTACACCGCCGTCTCGACCGGCTTCTGCGGCACGCCGGTGCGCTGGTTCGGCTGGCCCTGCGCCGGCCCGAAATTGGGGTACTTGAAGAGGATGGTGCCGTAGAGGCTGCGCTTGCGGAACAGGCGGTTCTCCTCCCGGCCGCGTTTCAGTTCGCGGATCAGGTTCATCGACGTGCTGCTGCCGCCGTTGACGATCCGGTAGAGGATCGGGGCAGTGCTCGCGTTGCCACGGCGAACTTCCGTGCCACCGCGAGCCGTTCCGTCCAGGCCCGACACCATGAAGACCGGCTCCCCGTTGCGTGCGCCCCTCGGACAAGGACGATACACGCCTAAGGATAGGGTACCATTCGACGAATTCGAAGGAAAACATACGACCGTATAGGGTGGGCGGCCCCAGCGGCCCTTCGGCGCCGGAGCCGGGGGTCCCTCATGCCGCGAGTTCCGCCGTCGTCCGGCCGCCGACCGCGCCGATGCCGTTGTGGAGCGCCCAGATCGCCGCCTGCGTCCGGTTCGAGCAGCCGACCTTCCGCAGCAGGCTCTTGAGATGCACCTTCACCGTCGCCTCGGTGATGTCCAGCTCGATCGCGATCATCTTGTTGCTGTGGCCGCGCAACAGGCCCTGCAGGATCTGCATCTCGCGCGCCGACAGCCCGCGCGGCGCCCGGCCCGGCAGGGGCGTGGCCTCCGGGCGGCGGAGGACGAGCGCCGCCACCTCCGGCGGCATCACCTTCTCGCCCAGCATCACGAGGCGCAGGCTCTGCACCAGCGCCTCGGGCGACCGGTCCTTGGAGAGGCAGCCGTCGGCCCCCGCCTCGAGCGCGGCCAGGACGCGGGCCGGGTCGATCACGTTGGCCAGGTGCACCACGCGGGTGCCCGGCGTCGCCTCACGCAGCGCCTTGATGCCGGCACGCAGCGACGCGGTGTCCGGAACGTCCAGAAGGATGAGCCCGACGCGTCCCGGCTCGATCTTGCCGAGCGCTTCCTCCCATTCGGACGCCTCGGCGACGATCTTGAAGTCGTCCGAGGGGAGCAGGTGCTTCAGGCCCTGCCTGAACAGGGTGCTGGAATCGACCAGCATTACGGATACCGGCGTCATGGCTCACCTCCTTCGTTGGTGGTTCGAAGAGAGTGAGTGGCGCAACCTGGAACGGCAAGTCGAACCAAGTGCTGACACCGTTAAGTCCGAGGTCGCGACGGATGGCCTAGGCTGCTCGCCGGTCTCGCTTCGGAATCTCCGGTCGACTATCCGTTCGATGAGGGAGGGAAGCGATTTCCCTCCTTTGCCGGGGGCCGTCCGCCGCCCTTTTCGGGCGCATGAGGAGAGCCGGTTCCCCGAGCGCGCCGACGGTCTGACGTTCGGTGGACGGCAGGCATAGGACGGATGCGCCGTCGCCTGACGGGTCGGGGCGCGGATAAAGATCTGGTTAACCCGCCGGTGATGTACGACCTTCGCGATGTTCGGACGGCTCTCCTTACGGATCGGTTTCATCGTTCTCGCGACGTTGGTCGTCCTCGCGACGTCCTCGGCGATGGCCGTCGTCCTCGCGTGGCGCGCGTCGGTCGCGGATGCCGTCGGCACGCTCCGCACCCTCGTTCCCGTGCTCGTCGCCCAGGCCGAAGCCACCCTCGCCGATCCGGGCGAGGCCGGATTCGGGTCGCTCGCGGCCGGCTGGGGGCCGGTCGCCGCGACCGGGATCGTCGCGGTGCGGCTCGTCGGCCGCGACGGCCGGATCCTCGTCGGGTCGGGCGACGCCACGGCCGGCCCCGGCGGACCGTTCCCCGTGCTGCCGCCGACCGCGGCCGATCCCAGGCCCGTCGAAGTGATCCGCGGCGGATCGGCCGTCGGCGGCGACCCTTGGATCGCCGTCCGGCAGGATCTGGTCGGCCACGATCTCGCGGTCGTGGCCGTCGTCGGCGGGGCCGCGATCGACCGGCACTCCCGGAGCGACGCCGCCTGGATGGCGGTGTTCACGGTGCCCGGCTCGCTCGCCTTCGTCCTCGTCACCCTCCTCGCGCTCCGCCGTGCGGAGCAGGCGCAGCGGTCCGCCCGGCGGGCGCAGGCGGAACTGGAGCGGCGCGAGAGCGTCGAGGCGCAGCTGCGCCAGACCCAGAAGCTGGAGGCCCTCGGCCTCCTGACCGGTGGCGTCGCGCACGACTTCAACAACCTGTTGACGGCGATCCAGGGCAACCTGCGCGTCCTGCGCCGCGAATCCCCGCCCGACATGGCGGATCGGCTGGACTCCATCGGCCTCGCGGTGCAGCGTGGCGAACGGCTCGCCCTCCAGCTCCTCACCTTCGCCCGGCCGCAGGCGGTGCAGCGGTCGCTGCTCGACGTCAACGACGTGATCCACCAGATCCTGCCGCTGATCGAGCGCACCGTGGGCGCCGCCATCGACGTGCGCATCGCGCTGACCACGCGGCCCTGCCCGGTGGAGGCGGAGCGGACGGGCCTCGAGCTGTCGATCCTCAACCTCGTCGCCAACGCCCGCGACGCGATGCCGGACGGCGGCACGCTGACCATCCTGACCGAGCACGTGCCCAGCGGCCTCGACGGCCGGCCCCTCGTCCTCCTCAGCGTCGCGGACAGCGGCGTCGGCATGCCGCTCTCCGTGCAGGAGCGGGTGTTCGAGCCCTTCTTCACGACCAAGGAGGTCGGCAAGGGGATGGGCCTCGGCCTCAGCGCGGTCCACGGCTTCGTGCGCCAGGCCGGCGGGTCGGTCCAGATCGAGAGCGCGCCGGGGCTCGGCACGACGGTCAACCTCCTCCTGCCGGAGAGCGCGCGGCGCGAGGCGCCGATCGTCATGATGGCCCAGGCCGCCCCGGCGCCCGCCGAAGCACCCCCGGCGCAGTCGCGCGGCCTCGTGCTCGTGGTCGAGGACGACGCCCTCGTGCGGATGGTGACGGTGGACGGCCTGCGCGAGGCGGGGCTGGAGGTGATCGTCGCCGAGGACGCGCCGGAGGCGCTGAAGGTGCTGGAGGCGACGGGCACGGCCCTCGACGCGGTGGTGACCGACGTCGTCATGCCGCGCGGCATGAGCGGGATCGACCTCGCGCGCGTGGTGCGCCAGCGCTGGCCGGACCTCGCGCTGATCGTCACCACGGGCTACAGCGCGACCGACATCCACGTCGCGGACCTGCCGGTCCGGAACGCGGTGCTGATGAAGCCGTTCGCCGTCGACGAGCTGGTCGAGACGCTCACCCGTCTCCTCCAGCCGGATGCGGCGGAGCGTCAGCTGGCCCTTTTCTGACGCCCGCCAGACGGCCGGCGAGGCGGCGCGCCTCGTCGGCCAGATGGTCGAGGACGGCGCGGACGCGCGGGATGCCGGCGACGTCGCGATGGGTGACCAGGAAGAGTTCGAGCGGCGGCACGCCGGCCCACGGGATGCGCACCAGCGCCGGATCGCCGTCGGCGGTGAGGCAGGGCAGCAGCGCGAGCCCCACCCCCGCCGCCGCCGCCGCCCGCCGCGCCGTCGCGCTGTTCGACCGCATCGCCGTCTCCGCCCCCGCGGCGACCGACCGCAGCCACGCGGTCTGGGGTATGACGGCATAGTCCGCCGGCCAGTCGACCAGCCGATGGCCGGCGAAGCCCGTCGCCGGGTCGGGCGCCCCGTGGCGGGCGAGATAGTCGGCGGCGGCGTAGAAGCCGTAGCCGACCGTCCCCAGCCGGCGGATGCGCAGGTCGCCCTGCCCCGGGCGGGCGAGGCGGAGCGCCACGTCGGCCTCGCGGCGGGCGAGGTCGAGGAAGCGGATGTCGGTCACGACCTCGATCGCGATCCCCGGGTGGCGGGACCGGAACGTCGCGATGGCCGGGGCCAGGAACCCCTCCGCGATCGGTTCCGTCGCCGTGATGGCGACCGTGCCGCCGATGCCCTTGTCCTCGGCCGAGAGCCCCAGCTCGACCGCCGCCACCTCCTCCGCCATCCGCCGGGCGTGGACGACCAGCCGGGCGCCGGCCGGGGTCGGTTCCAGCCCCTGGCGGGTCCGGTGGAAGAGCTTGGCCCGCAGCTCGTGCTCCAGCGCGTCGAGCCGGCGCGAGACCGTCGCCGGATCGACCCGCAGCGCCCGGCCCGCGGCCGTCAGCCCGCCCGCGTCCGCCACCGCGAGGACGAAGCGGAGATTGTCCCAGTCCAAATCGCCGCCCCCCGCTCCGAGCCCGTGCCGTCGCCGCAGCCGCGCAACACCCTCCGGCGCACCTGAGCGTTCCGTCCGTGCGCGACCGCGTCATGGTGGAGCGGCAACGATCGTCCGGCAAGGAGCGCCGCCATGTCCGCCCCCCTCTCCTCCACCGCCGTCCCCACAAGCGCCGTCCCGTCCAGCGCCCTCATGCCCACCTACGCCCGGGCGCCCGTCGCCTTCGTGCGCGGCGCCGGCTGTCGCCTCTGGGACCGGGAGGGGCGCGCCCACCTCGACTTCGCCGCCGGCATCGCGGTGAACGTGCTGGGCCACGCCCATCCGCGGCTCGTCCGGGCGCTGACGGCCCAGGCGGAGACGCTGTGGCACTGTTCGAACCTGTTCGAGGTGCCGGGCCAGGAGGACGTGGCCGCCCGCCTCGCGGCGCTCTCCTTCGCCGACGTCGCCTTCTTCGGCAATTCGGGGGCCGAGGCGAACGAGTGCGCCATCAAGCTCGCCCGGCGCCACCATGCGGCGGCCGGCCGGCCGGAACGCTGGCGCATCCTCGCCTTCGAGGGGTCGTTCCACGGCCGGACGCTCGGCACGCTGGCCGCCGCGGGCAATCCCAGGAACCTGCACGGCTTCGGCCCGGCGGTGCCCGGGTTCGACCAGGCGCCCTTCGGCGACCTCGCGGCGGCGGAGCGCCTCGTGGGGCCGGAGACGGCCGCGATCCTCGTCGAGCCCGTGCAGGGCGACGGCGGGGTGCGGGTGGCCGATCCCGCCTTCCTCGCCGGCCTGCGCGCGCTCTGCGACCGGACGGGCGCGCTCCTGATGATGGACGAGATCCAGACCGGGATCGGCCGGACGGGCCGGCTCTTCGCCCACGAAGGGGCGGGCGTCCGGCCGGACGTCATGACGCTGGCCAAGGCGCTGGGCGGGGGGTTCCCGGTGGGCGCCTGCCTCGCCACGCGGCAGGCCGCGGCCGGCATGACGGCGGGAAGCCACGCCTCCACCTTCGGCGGGAACCCGCTCGCCATGGCGGTCGCGTCGGAGGTGCTGGCGGCGGTGACCGAGCCGGGGTTCCTCGAACGGGTGCGGGCGGCCGGCGACCGGCTCGCCGCCGGGCTCGACGCGCTGGTCGCGGCCCATCCGCACCTGTTCGAGGCGCGGCGGGGCACGGGGCTGATGCAGGGCCTGCGCTGCCGGACCGATCCGGCGGTCGTGGTCGCCGCCTTCCGCGACGCCGGCCTCGTGACGGCACCGGCGCAGGACCGGGTCGTCCGCCTCCTCCCGCCCCTGATCGTCCCGGACGCGGAGGTGGACGAGGCGCTCGCGATCATCGACGGGGTCGGCGCGCGGATGCGGCCGGCGGCGTGACCGGCCGCGTGGGCGGGTGGGGGCGTGCGGCCGGGGTTCAGCCGGCCGCAGCACCCTCCTCGCCGGTCGGCGATAATCCGTG
>JBIJED010000323.1:0-4433 GCA_044343785.1 Azospirillales bacterium
GGCCGGAGACGGTGGCGCTGGTGGCGAAGGAACTGGCCGGCTGCCGGACGCTGGTGTGGAACGGCCCGCTCGGCGCCTTCGAGATCCCGCCCTTCGACGCGGGCACGGTGGCGGTGGCGAAGGCGGCGGCCGACCTCACCCGCACCAAGGGCCTCGTCAGCGTGGCGGGCGGCGGCGACACGGCCGCCGCCCTGGCGCACGCGGGCGTGGAGGAGGCGATGACCTACGTGTCGGCCGCCGGTGGTGCCTTCCTCGAATGGCTGGAGGGCAAGACCCTGCCGGGGGTCGCGGCGCTGGAGGGATGAGGGGCGCGTTCCGGGTTCCAAGGACCGCGCAGTCCGCTATGCTCGGCCCATGCTGACCGATCAGGACCTCGCCGAGCTTTTCCGGGACCGCGAGTCCGACCGCGTCGAGCGGAAGGCCGCCGCGACGGACACCGGCAAGATCAAGCAGGCGATCTGCGCCTTCGCGAACGATTTCCCGCGCCACGGCGAACCGGGCGTGGTCTTCGTCGGCCAGAACGACGATCTGGGTTGCGCGGGAACCACGATCGACGATCGCCTGCTCGAAACGCTCGGTCGCTGGCGGAGCGACGGGAACATCCTGCCATTTCCGGAAATGGCGGTCCGACGCCTGACCATCGACGGGTGCGAGGTCGCAGCGGTGATCGTCGCGCCGTCCGACAATCCGCCCGTCCGCTACGACGGACGGACCTGGATCCGCGTCGGTCCGCGCCGGGCCGTCGCGACCGTCGCGGAAGAGAACCGGCTGATGGAGCGGCGCCGGTCGGGGGCGCTGCCGGCCGATGCACGTGGCGTCCCCGGCTCCGGTCTCGCCGATCTCGACCTGACGCGGTTCAGGCTCGAATATCTGCCGCTGGCGTTCCCGCGCGAGATTCTCGACGAAAACGGCCGGACCGTCGAGGAGCAGCTCCGCGCCCTGCGCTTCCTCGATCCCGAGGAACGCCCGACCGTCACGGCCCTGCTGGCCGTCGGGACCGATCCTGCCGCATGGCTTCCGGGTGCCTACATCCAGTTCCTGGTGCTCGACGGACCGGACCTGACCGATCCGATCCGCGACCAGAAGCGGCTGGCCGGCACGATCGGCGACCAGATCCGCCTCGCCGACGAGCTGATCGGCCTCCTGATCACCACCCCGGCGGAGATCGGTGCGGTGCGGGTCGAACGGCCCACATATCCGGCCGACGCCCTCCGACAGATCGTGCGCAACGCCGTCCTCCACCGTGCCTATGACGGCACGAACGCGCCGGTGCGCATCACGTGGTATTCGGATCGCGTCGAGATTTCGAGCCCGGGCGGCCCCTACGGCAACGTGACCGCCGCGACGTTCGGCCATCCGGGGGTCACCGACTACCGGAACCCGACCCTCGCCGAGGCGATGCGAACCCTCGGCTACGCCGAACGGTTCGGCGTGGGCCTTCAGATCGTCCGGCGCAGCCTCGAACGGAACGGCAACCCGCCCGCGGAATTCCACGTGGACGAGAACTTCGTCCACGTCACGGTCAGGGCGCGCCCGTGACGACGATCGCCTTCTTCAACAACAAGGGCGGCGTCGGCAAGACGACGCTCGTCCACCATCTCGCCTGGATGCTGGCGCGTCATGGCGTGCGCGTCCTGGCCGCCGACCTCGATCCGCAGGCCAACCTCACCGCCGCGAGCCTTCCGGCGGACCGGCTCGAGGATCTCGAGAACGACGCCATTCCGACGATCTACGACGTGATGGCCCCCGTGGTCGGTGGCGACGCCCCGGTCCGCCCGGAGGTGTTCGAGATCACGGAGGGCTTCGGGCTGCTGCTGGGCGACCTGCGCCTCTCGTTCCTGGAGGATGCCCTTTCGGCGGCGTGGAGCACGGCCAATTCCGACAACGACCTTCAGAAGATGCGGGGACTGCGCGAGACGGCGTCGCTCGCCAAGGCGGTACGGGACGCAATGTCGTCCTATCGTGCGGACGTCGGCCTCATCGACGTCGGCCCGAACCTGGGTGCGATCAATCGTGCGGCCCTGATCGGGGCGGACCACCTCATCGTGCCCGTGTCCCCCGATCTGTTCTCGATCAAAGGACTGACCAACGTCGGCAAGAGCCTCAGTGCGTGGCGGCGCGGGTGGAAGCAGAAGACCGGGGATCTCGCGGCACCGGACGGAGATTGGCCGACGGGCGACATCGCGCCGCTGGGCTACGTCGTCTCCCGCTTCACGACCTACGACGGTGGTCAGGCCCGCTCGTTCGGACGTTGGATGGCCCGCGTTCCGGCGGCCTTCCACGCGGAAATTCTCGGGGCAGAAGGACCGCCCCCCGGAGCGATGGAGACCGATCCGTCGTTCCTCGCGGGAATGAAGGACTATCATTCGCTGATGGCGATGGCGCACGAGGCGCGCAAGCCGGTCTTCCTGCTGAAACCCGCGGACGGGGCGATCGGTGGCCATCAGGGCGCGGTGAAGAAGGCGTACGACGACTTCCGGGCGCTCGCGGTCGAGATCATGTCCCGGGCACGCCTGGCGGCGTTCCGCTGACCCCAACCTTCCCCTTCCCTCCACCGGGTTGATCGGGTTAACCATTCGGAAGCCATCGAACGGGTCCGCATGGCCCGGCGGGCGGACGACGGGGGAGCGGGCGGATGCACGCGACGGACAGGCTCGGGGACGAGAGCGGGCGGCTCGCGGCGCTGCGTCGCCATCAGGTGCTGGACACGGCCGAGGAACCGCCGTTCGAGACCATCGTCGACCTCGTCGAGCAGGTGCTGGCCGTCCCGATCTGCGCCGTCTCGCTGATCGACAGCCAGCGGCAGTGGTTCAAGGCCCGGCGCGGGATCGGGATGGGCGAGACACCGCGCGACCTTTCCTTCTGCGCCCACGCGATCCGCGACTACGGCCCGATGGTGGTTCCCGACGCCACCCGGGACCCCCGGTTCGCCGACAATCCGCTGGTGACGGGCGAACCCCACATCCGCAGCTATGCCGGCGTGCCGCTGACCACCCCCGACGGCTACAACGTCGGCAGCCTCTGCGCGATCGACATCCGGCCGCGCCAGTTCGCGAAGAAGCAGGTGGCGATCCTGTCCAGCTTCGCCCGCCTGATCGTGGACGAGCTGGAACTGCGCGAGATCGCGTCGGTCGATCCGCTCACCGGCGTCATGTCGCGCCGGATGTGGATGGAGGTCGCGAACAAGGAGGTGGCGCGGACCCGTCGCTACGGCGGGAACCTGTCGCTCGTCGTCCTCGACATCGACCGGTTCAAGCGGATCAACGATTCCCACGGCCACCCGGCCGGCGACCGGGTGCTGCGCACGGTGGCGTCGGCCATCGGCGACATGCTCCGCGTCTCCGACAGCCTCGGTCGCCTCGGTGGCGAGGAGTTCGCCATCCTCCTGCCCGAGACGCCGACGCTGGCCGCCCGCAACCTCGCCGAACGCTGCCGCGTGGCGGTGGAGGGCCTTCGGACGCCGGTGGACGACGGGACGATCGCGGCGACGTCCAGCTTCGGCATCGCCACCTTCCGCCCGGGGATCGACACGCTCGACAGCTGGATCCAGCGGGCCGACCGGGCGCTCTACCAGGCGAAGGGCGAGGGCCGGAACCGCTGCGTCCTGGCCGAGGTGCCGGCCGACCCGGCGGCGGAGACGGAGCGTTAGGGCGAACCGATCCGCGGACGGGTCGGCTGCGCGGTCATCGTGCGAGCAGGTGAAAATGCAGGTACGTCACGTGCTGGAGCGCCGGGCCGTTCGTGACGAGCCTGTAGTTCCGGGCGTCGAACGTCGTGGCCAACGCCGCCACCATCGCGAAGCAATCCATGACGAACGGCTGATCGTCGGCGGTCAGTTCCCCGATGTTGCGCGCGTCATGCTTCGGGACCAGGACGAGATGGACCCGAGCCTCGGGCTGCGGATGGCGGATGGCGAGACAACGATCCGTCTCGGCCACGACGCCGGGAACCCACCCGGGCAGCATCCGGATGCCGACCGAAGCGACGAGTCCGGCCAGATCCTGCGGCCGGTAGCAGGTGGACCCGCAGTCGGGGAGCGCGATGACGGATCGCGGAACGCTGCGGGAAAACAGCGTCCCACCGATCAGGACGCCGAGCGCGACGAGCGCGAAGCCGATCATCCCGTCACGTGGGCGCATGCGTCCTCTCCGGTCCTGCGGCAGGCCGACCCCGACATCCTGCGTGATCCATCGCGATCACGCCACCGGGCGCATCGGTCGCGACATGGAACGCCGTCGGCGCCGCGGGCACGATCGCGGACCCCCGACGTGAAAAGGGCCGCCCCTCCCCGCAGGGAAGGACGGCCCCTCGCACTCATCCGACTGCGGTCCATCCGGACCGCGGACCGGCGTCAGCCGATGCGGAACCCCAGAAGGATCCCGGACGCGGTCGCGGTGGACGGCAGCTCAGAATGGTGAGACACGGGATCAGCA
>JBIJED010000324.1:0-4428 GCA_044343785.1 Azospirillales bacterium
AGCCGGAACCGCACGTCCGCCTGCGCGCGCACCTGATAGACCCGGCCGAAGGCGTTGAAGTCGTTGACGTAGGCCTGGCCGAGGTTGACCTGCAGCGCCTCGAACACGTTGCCGATCGGCACGTTCAGCATCTGCGCCTTGGTGCGGTCGATCTCCAGGAACACCTGGGGCGAGTTCGCGCTGAAGGTGGTGAAGACGCCCGTCACATCCGGCGTCTGCGCCGCCCGGCCCATGATCTGGTAGGCGGCGGCGATCAGCGGCCGCACCTCGTCGGCGGTGACGTTCTGGAGCTGCATCTTGAAGCCGCCCGCGTTGCCGATGCCCGGCACGGCGGGCGGCGGCACGGCGATGATGAAGGCCTCCGGGATGGACTGGAGCCGCCCGAACAGCTGGCCCACGATCCCCATCAGCGACTGCGACGGCCCGGCCTTCAGCCGCTCCTCGAAGGGGGAGAAGCTGGCGAAGATGACGCCCGAGTTCGAGGCGCTGGTGAAGGTCGAGCCGTTGAGCCCGGTGATCGCGATCGCATGCTCCACGCCCGGGGTCTGGCGCATGATCTCGGACGCCTTCTGCACCACCGCGTCGGTGCGGGTGAGCGACGCGCCGTCGGGCAGCTGCACCACCACGATGGCGTAGCCGCGGTCGAGCTGCGGGATGAAGCCCGTCGGGATCGAGGTGCCGATCCAGAACGTCGCCCCGGCGAGGGCGGCGTAGATCCCGAACATCACCACCTTGCGTCGCGCGACGACCGCGGTCGTGCGGGCATAGCCGTCCGACATCCGGTCGAAGCCGGAATTGAAGCGGTTGGCGGCCCAGGTGCCGATGCGCGACAGCGGGTTGCGCCGCGCCACGTGGCCCGCGTGCGGCTTCAGCAGGATGGCGCCGAGCGCGGGCGATAGGGTGAGGGAGTTGAACGCCGACAGGATCGTCGCGACCGCGATCGTGAGCGCGAACTGCTGGTAGAAGGCGCCCTGGATGCCGGGGATGAAGGCGGTCGGGACGAAGACCGCCGACAGAACGATGGCGATGGCGATGACGGCGGTGCCGACCTCGTCCATCGTCTTGTGCGCGGCCTCCTTCGGGCTCATGCCGAGCGCGATGTTCCGCTCGATGTTCTCCACCACCACGATCGCGTCGTCGACGACGATGCCGATGGCCAGCACCAGCCCGAACAGGGTCAGGACGTTCAGCGTCGAGCCCAGCACCAGCATCACGGCGAAGGTGCCGATCAGCGAGACGGGGATCGCGAGGATGGGAATGATCGAGGCGCGCCAGGACTGGAGGAAGACCAGCACCACGAGCGCCACGAGGAGGATCGCCTCGATCAGCGTCTTGTAGACCTCGTCGATCGACTGCTCGATGAACTCGACCGGGTTGTAGATGATCCGGTACTCGAGCCCCTTCGGGAAGTCGCGCGACAGCGCGTCCATCTTCGCCTTGATGCCCGCGGATGCGGTGAGCGCGTTGGAGCCCGGGCGCTGGAAGATACCGATGCCGACAGCGGTCTTGCCGTCGAGGTAGGAGTTCGAGTTGTAGTCCCGGGCGCCCAATTCCACCCGCGCCACGTC
Organism: Azospirillales bacterium; assembly: GCA_044343785.1. Taxonomy (GTDB): domain Bacteria; phylum Pseudomonadota; class Alphaproteobacteria; order Azospirillales; family Azospirillaceae; genus CANGXM01. The sequence continues at coordinate 1,569 of JBIJED010000324.1, forward strand.
CTGAAGGCGGACGATGCGGCCCTCGGCCGTCGCCTTCACGATCACGTCGCGGAACTGGCGCGCGTCCTCGAACCGGCCCTGGGTGGTGACGGTCAGCTGGATCGGCGCGTCGACCGGGGCCGGCTGCTGGCCGAGCGCGCCGCCGGTCACCTGCACGTTCTGCTCGCGCAGCGCGCGCACCACGTCGCCCCCCGTGAGGCCGAGCGAACTCAGCTTGTCGGGATCCAGCCAGACCCGGATCGCGTATTCGCGCGCTCCGAAGACGAGCACGTCGCCGACGCCGTCGAGGCGGATCAGCTGGTCGCGCACACGGGTGAGCGCATAGTTGGAGACGTACAGCTCGTCGAACGTCCTGTCGGGCGACAGGATGTTCACGACCATCATCAGGTCGGGCGAGCTCTTGCGCGTGTTCACGCCGAGACGCCGCACCTCCTCGGGAAGGCGCGCCGTCGCGGAGGAGACGCGGTTCTGCACCAGGACCTGCGCCACGTCGAGGTCGGTCCCCGGCTTGAAGGTGATGGTGAGCGCCATCGACCCGTCGCCGGTGGAGTAGGAGGACATGTAGAGCATGCCCTCCACGCCGTTGATCTCCTGCTCCAGCGGCGTCGCCACGGTGGAGGCCACCGTCTGCGCGTCGGCCCCCGGATAGGTGGCGCGGACCACGATCGTGGGCGGCGCGATCTCGGGATATTCGGTCACCGGCAGGGCGGTGTAGGCGATCATCCCGACGATGACCGTCACGATCGACAGGACCGTCGCGAACCGCGGCCGGTCGATGAAGAAGTGGGCGAACCTCAACGGGACCTCCCGGTCGATGCGGGCGCGGACGGGACGGTCAGCGCTGAGGGGGCAGTTCGACGGGCTGGGGGATCAGGCGGGCGCCCGGACGGATGCGCTGGAGGCCGCCGACGACGATCGTCTCCTCGCCCGTGAGGCCCTGGCGCACGAGACGGTAGCCGAACTCCCGCGGGCCGGTGCGGACCGCCTGCTGGCGCGGTGCGCCGTCCGGCCCGAGGACCCAGACGAAGCGGCGGTCGAGGTCGGACGCGATCGCTTCGTCGGGGATCAGCACGGCGCGGTAGAGCGGGCTCGCCGGGATCGCGACGCGGCCGAAGAGGCCGGGGGCGAGGAACATCTCGGGATTGTCGAACACGGCCCGCACCCGCACGGTGCCGCTGTCCCGGTCGACCCGGTTGTCGACGAAGTCCATCCTGCCGACGCGGTCGAACGTCCGCTCGTCGGCCAGCGCCAGGCGCACCTGGACGTTCCCGCTCGATGCGCTGGGCTGGCCCGACGCGGCCGCGAGGCGGCTGAGCGCGAGGTAGGTCCGCTCGTCGATGTCGAAGTAGAAGTGGATCGGGTCGAGCGAGACGATGATGGTCAGCATCGTCTCGTTCGCGTTGACGAGGTTGCCCTCGGTGATCAGCCGGCGCCCGATCTTGCCGCCGATGGGCGCGCGGATCTGGGTGAACTCGAGGTTCAGCCGGGCGGTCGTGAGCTGCGCCTGCGCGGACTGGAGGTTCGCCTGCGCGCCGAGGAACTGCTGCCGGCTCTGGTCGAGCGTGCGGTCGGCGGCAACGCCGGTCCGCGACAGGCGCTCGTAGCGTTCGAAGTCGCCGCGGGTGAAGTCGAGGTTGGTGCGCGCGGAGGCGACCGCGGCCTCGGCCTGCGCCACCGACGCCTCGTAGGGCCGGCGGTCGATGGTGAAGAGCAGGTCGCCCGCCTTCACGATGCCGCCGTCCTGGAAGTGGGTGGCGGAGAGATAGCCGCCCACGCGGGAGCGCACCGAGACGGACTCGACCGCCTCGAACCGGCCGGAGAACTCGGTCTGTTCGACCAGCTCCCGCACGATCGGCTTCGACACCTGCACCGGCACGCCCTGCGGCTGCTGTGCGGCGGCCGGGGCCGGGGCGAGCGGGGCGGCCAGGATCAGCGCGACGGCGACGAGCGACGCCCGCGCGCGGCGGGACGGCGGAACCACGGACATGCGAACCCCCGGAAGCCGATCGGGCGACTGTCTTTCGAACATGATGACATCCGACACCGGAAGTGTGCGTCGCAAAATGGGGATGTCTCCCCCGCGGTCGCGCAGGCCCCGTCGTGTCAGGCGCCCTGCAGCCGGCGGCGGAGGGCGAGGTAATGGTGCCAGACGATCCGCGCGGCGGTGGACCGGTGGGGCCGCCAGGGCTCGGCCATCGCGTCCGTCTCGCGGCGGGTGGGGCGCGCGGGGAGGGCGAACAGTTCCTGCATCCCGACCTGGATCGCGAGGTCGTCGGCCGGCCAGACGTCCGCCCGGCCCAACGCGAACATCAGGTAGATTTCCGCCGACCAGCGGCCAATGCCGCGGAGTTGCACGAGCGTGCGGATCGCGTCGTCGTCGGGCGCTTCGGAAAGCGCGTCGAGATCGAGGGTGCCGTCGACGATCCGTTCGGCCAGCGCCCGCCCATAGGCGGCCTTCTGGCGGCTGAACCCGCAGGCGCGCACGGCGTCGTCGTCGAGGGCGAGGAAGCCGGGCGGGTCCAGCGGATCGCAGATAGCCTCCAGCTTGCGCCACATGGCGATCGCGGCGGCGACCGAGACCTGCTGTTCGAGGATGATCTTCAGCAGCGTGCCGAAGCCGGGGTCGCGGCGGGCGAGCGGGGGGAGCGGTCCGCCACGGGCAAGCGCGTCGGCGAAGCGCGGCTCGATGTGGATCAGAGCGGCGACGGGGGCGGACATAACTAACTGACCTTACCACGCCCGGCCGGTCGGGGGAAACGGGGGCGTTCAGTCCGCCGGTTCGAGCGTGATGCGGGTGTCGAGGTCGCGGCGGACGTCGTCCAGCAGCTTCGCCGTCCGCTGCCGCACCACACCCTCGCAC
>JBIJED010000325.1:0-4425 GCA_044343785.1 Azospirillales bacterium
GGACTACAACGTGGAGCGCGCGCAGCGCGGCATCGTCTACATCGACGAGGTCGACAAGATCAGCCGCAAGTCGGACAACCCCTCGATCACCCGCGACGTGTCGGGCGAGGGGGTGCAGCAGGCGCTTCTGAAGATCATGGAGGGGACGGTCGCCTCGGTGCCGCCCCAGGGCGGGCGCAAGCATCCGCAGCAGGAGTTCCTCCAGGTCGACACGACCAACATCCTGTTCATCTGCGGCGGTGCCTTCGCCGGTCTGGAAAAGATCATCGCCCAGCGCGGTCGCGGCACGTCGATCGGTTTCGGCGCCGACGTGCGCGGCCCCGACGAGCGCTCCACCGGCCAGATCCTGAAGGAGGTCGAGCCGGAGGATCTGCTGAAGTTCGGCCTGATCCCCGAGTTCGTGGGCCGTCTCCCGGTGGTCGCCACCCTCAGCGACCTCGACGAGCACGCGCTCGTCGACATCCTGTCCAAGCCGAAGAACGCGCTGACCAAGCAATACCAGCGTCTGTTCGAGATGGAGGACGTGGAACTCCGCTTCCAGGACGATGCGCTGCATCAGATCGCGCAGCGCGCGCTGGTGCGAAAGACCGGGGCGCGCGGCCTGCGGTCGATCATGGAGGCCATCCTTCTGGAGTCGATGTTCGAGCTGCCGGGCCTCAGTGGCGTTCGCGAGATCGTGATCAACAAGGACGTCGTCGAGGGGCGCGCGAAGCCGCTCTACATCTACGCCGACCGGCGATCCGACCTCGCGCCGAGCGCCTGACCCCGGGGGTCTGCGCCCGCCCCCGAAGAAGGTCATTCCCGTCGCCCGACTTGAAGGGGCATGATGGCGCCCCAAAGTCATGATGTGCCGGGTACAGTCCGTGCCCATGCGGGGCGGACCGTTTTCAGGCCCATCCCGGGCTGACGGCATCCGAAGCCAAGAGGCGCTGATAATGTACCAAGTTCCCCGCGGCAACCTGTATCCCGTGCTGCCGCTGCGCGACATCGTGGTCTTCCCGCACATGATCGTCCCGTTGTTCGTCGGGCGCGAGAAGTCGGTCCGCGCACTGGAGGACGTCATGAAGGAGGACAAGCAGATCCTCCTCGTGACCCAGAAGAACGCCCAGCAGGACGATCCGGCCCCCGCCGACATCTTCGAGGTCGGGACCATCGGCACCGTTCTTCAGCTGCTAAAGCTGCCCGACGGCACCGTGAAGGTCCTGGTCGAGGGCGGCAAACGCGCGACGATCACGCGCTTCACGGAGAACGAGGAGTTCTTCCAGGCCTACGCCGACCTGATCGACGAGAAGACCGGAGAGCAACAGGAGCTGGAGGCGCTGAGCCGCGCCGTGGTCAGCCAGTTCGAGCAGTACATCAAGCTCAACAAGAAGATCCCGCCCGAGGTCCTCGTCTCGGTCAACCAGATCGACGACGCCTCCAAGCTCGCGGACACGGTCGCCTCTCACCTCCAGCTGAAGATCGCGGAGAAGCAGCAGCTTCTCGAGACCGCGGCCGTCGGCGAGCGTCTGGAGCGTGTCTACGGTTTCATGGAAGGCGAGATCGGCGTCCTGCAGGTCGAGAAGCGAATCCGCAACCGCGTGAAGCGCCAGATGGAGAAGACCCAGCGGGAGTATTACCTGAACGAGCAGCTGAAGGCGATCCAGAAGGAACTCGGCGAAACCGAGGACGGCAAGGACGAGATCGCCGAGATCGAGGAGCGCGTCAACAAGACCAAGCTCTCCAAGGAGGCGCGGGAGAAGGCGCTCGCCGAGGTGAAGAAGCTGCGGTCGATGAGCCCGATGTCGGCGGAGGCCACGGTCGTCCGCAACTATCTCGACTGGATGCTGTCGATCCCCTGGAAGCAGCGGACCAAGGTCAAGAAGGACCTCAAGCTCGCGGACACCGTGCTGAACGAGGACCATTTCGGGCTCGAGAAGGTCAAGGAGCGCATTCTCGAATACCTCGCCGTGCAGCAGCGCCAGGAAAAGGTGAAGGGGCCGATCCTCTGCCTCGTCGGTCCGCCCGGCGTCGGCAAGACCTCGCTCGGCAAGTCGATCGCGAAGGCCACCGGCCGCAACTTCGTCCGGATGTCGCTGGGCGGCGTCCGCGACGAGGCGGAGGTGCGCGGCCATCGGCGCACCTACATCGGCTCCATGCCCGGCAAGGTCATCCAGGGCATGAAGAAGGCGAAGTCGTCGAACCCGCTGTTCCTTCTCGACGAGGTGGACAAGCTCGGCCAGGACTGGCGTGGCGACCCGTCCTCCGCCCTGTTGGAGGTGCTGGATCCGGAGCAGAACGGGACCTTCGCCGACCATTACCTTGAGGTCGACTACGACCTTTCCGACGTGATGTTCGTGTGCACGGCCAACACGCTGCGCATGCCGCAGCCGCTGCTTGACCGCATGGAGATCATCCGTCTCGCCGGCTACACCGAGGACGAGAAGGTCGAGATCGCCAAGCGCCACCTGCTCGCCAAGCAGCTGGAGGCGAACGGGCTGAAGGACGGCGAGTTCGTGCTGACCGACGACGGCCTGCGCGACCTCGTCCGGTACTACACGCGCGAGGCGGGTGTCCGGAACCTCGAACGGGAGATCGCGAATCTCTGCCGCAAGGCGGTGAAGGAGATCCTCATGAAGGGGATCGATCGGCTGGAGATCACGCCGGAGACGCTCGCAACCTACGCCGGCGTCCGCAAGTTCCGCTTCGGCGAGGCGGAGCTCGAGGATCTGGTCGGTGTCACGACCGGGCTTGCCTGGACCGAGGTCGGCGGGGAGCTGCTGTCGATCGAGTCCGTCACGCTGCCCGGCAAGGGGCGGGTGACGACGACCGGCAAGCTCGGAGACGTGATGAAGGAGTCGGTGCAGGCGGCGGAGAGCTTCGTGAAGAGCCGCGCGGCCAACTTCGGTATCCGGCAGAACCTCATCGCTCGCAAGGACATCCACGTCCACGTGCCCGAGGGGGCGACGCCCAAGGACGGGCCGTCCGCCGGAGTCGCCATGGTCACCTCCATCGTCTCTGTCCTCACCGGGATTCCGGTGCGCAAGGACGTCGCGATGACGGGCGAGATCACGCTGCGCGGTCGCGTCTTCCCGATCGGCGGTCTTAAGGAGAAGCTGCTGGCCGCCCACCGCGGCGGCATCAAGACGGTTCTGATTCCGAAGGACAACGAAAAGGACCTCGCGGAGATACCTGACAACGTCAAGGGCAGTCTTCAGATCATCCCGGTCAGTACCGTGGACGAGGTGCTCAGTCATGCCCTGGTGCAGCCGCTGACCCCGTTGGAGTGGACGGAACCGTCCGACGTTGACGCTGTGCCCGCACAGCCGCCGGAATCCGACCACGAGGACGTGATTCGGCATTGAGAATCCGGGTGGACCGCGCATAAAGTCCGCTCGGCGCGGCGCCACCCGGCAAACGTCGGATGCAGCGCCAGCGGATCAAACGCGCGGTCGTAGAGCGTGATCGTCCGTCACGATTTCGACCGGTCTCTGTGCCAGAGGGGGGCAGAATAGGTGAACAAGAATGAACTCGTGGCGCACGTCGCCGACGCGGCCGGGTTGACCAAGGCGCAGGCGGACAAGGCCGTCGATGCCGTCTTCGACGGAATCACCTCGTCGTTGAAGTCGGGCAACGACGTTCGTCTCGTCGGTTTCGGTACCTTCACCGTCGTCTCGCGCGAGGCGTCCGAGGGGCGCAATCCCCGCACGGGCGAGAAGATCAACATCCCGGCCTCCAATCAGCCGAAGTTCAAGCCGGGCAAGACCCTCAAGGACGATCTCAACTGATCTTCCGCTCACTGGTTGTTCGATCGCCGGCCGTCTCCGCAAAACGGGGCGGCCGGATTCGTTCGTGGCATTATCTTGTCATCCGCCGTGCCATCCCCGAGGATGGCGCCGGACCGGGCGATTAGCTCAGCGGCAGAGCGTCTCGTTTACACCGAGAGGGTCGGCGGTTCGATCCCGTCATCGCCCACCAGGACCGGCCGGCCCGGCCGGTCGGCGCTTTCCCTCGCGGAGGACCACGAAGACCGACCGGCGCCGTCTCAGCGATCTCATCGTCCCCGCGCTGAAGCTCGCCATCGAACAGGAGCGTCTCGCCTCGGCCGAGCATCTGCTGAGGGCACTGGAGGAGTCGCTGACGGCCTTCGGCGGCGTCGACGCGGTGGAGCGGCGCGACGTGACGGACGAGGTCGTGGGCCTGTTCGACGGGGTTGACGCGCTGCGCAGGAGGATCCACGCCCGTTGATCGGCAGGCACCGCGCGGTCCCCTCGCGACCCCCGGCCTCGATCCCCGATTTCGATCGTTGACAGGGTCACATCGCTCCGATAAACAGCGGCTCTCTTCGCGGCGGGGCCCACGGGCCTGACGGTCACGATGCGGAATGCGGGTGTAGCTCAGTTGGTTAGAGCGCCGGCCTGTCACGCCGGAGGCCGCGGGTTCAAG
>JBIJED010000326.1:0-4419 GCA_044343785.1 Azospirillales bacterium
GGTGAAGCCGGGTGCCGTCCCGCACCCCGCGGGCGGGACGCAGGCGCCGCACCTCACGCTGGGCGTGTTCGCCCGCGGGTTGCTGCTGCGCCTGCACACCCGCCTCTATTTCGAGGACGAGGCGGCCAACGCGACCGACCCGGTGCTGACGTCGATCGAGGCGGACCGGCGCGGCACCCTCGTCGCGAAGCGGGACGCGGGCGGCGGGACGCCGGTCTACCGCCTCGACATCCGCCTCCAGGGCGACGGCGAGACCGTCTTCTTCCTCGCCTGAGGGCCGGCGGATGATCAATGTCGAACGCGGCGGCCAGCGGCTCGCCGTCCGGGTCGACGGGCGCGAGGGCGCGCCCGTCCTCGTCCTCTCCAACTCGCTCGGCGCCACGGCCGACATGTGGGCGCCGCAGATCGACGCCTTCGCCGCGCGGTTCCGCGTGGTGCGGCACGACGCGCGCGGGCACGGCGGCTCCTCCGTGCCCGCGGCCCCCGCCACGATCGCGGATCTTGGCGAGGACGTCGTCGCGATCCTCGACGCGCTCGGCGTCGCGCGCTGCGCCTTCCTCGGCCTGTCCATGGGCGGACAGACGGGGCTCTGGCTGGCGCAGAACCGGCCGGAGCGGATCGAGCGGCTGGTGGTGTGCAACAGCGCGGCCCTCATCCCGTCCGAGGCGTCGTGGAACGACCGCATCGCGAAGGTGACGGCCGGCGGCATGGCGGCGATCGTCGACGGCGTCCTGGCCCGCTGGCTGACCGCGGACGCGCTCGCGGCAACCGGCCCGGCGCCGGTCGAACTGCGGCGCATCCTGTCCGGCATCGACCCGGCCGGCTACGCCGCCTGCTGTGCGGCCGTGCGCGACGCGGACCTGCGGGCGGGGCTCGGGTCGATCCGGTGCCCGACGCTGGTCCTGTCCGGCACGCACGACGTCGCCACCACGCCCGAGATGGGCCGGGCGACGGCGGACGCGATCCCAGGCGCCCGGTACGTGGAACTGGACGCAGCACACCTGTCGAACTGGGAGCGGCCCGACGCATTCACGAAGGCGACGCTGGGCTTCCTCGTGGCCGGCGGAACCCATGTGGAGCGCGACCGGCACGAACTCGGCATGTCGATCCGCCGCCGGGTCCTGGGCGACGAGTGGGTGGACCGGGCCAGCGCGAGGAAGACGCGCTTCAGCGCGGCCTTCCAGGACCTGATCACCCGCTACGCCTGGGGCGAGATCTGGACCCGGCCGGGGCTCGAGCCCGCCACGCGCTCCTGCATGGTGCTCGCGATGATGATCGCCCTCGGCCGGTGGGAGGAGTTCCGCCTGCACGTGCGCGCCGCCTTCAACAACGGCCTCGGCCCCGCCGAGATCGAGGAGGTGATCCTCCAGTCGGCGATCTACTGCGGGGTGCCGGCGGCCAACACCGCCATCCACCACGCGGAGGCGGTGTTCGCGGAGATGGGACGGCCGTCGGAACCGGCGGCGGGTTGAGGTCGCGACGTCCGCCAACGGACGCGCGGAACGGAAGGGAGAGAGACGATGAGAGGTGCGTTCCTGGGGGCCGCGGTGGCGCTGGCCTCGATCCTCGCGGTCGGCGCCGCGTCGGCACAGACGTGGCCGGTCAAGCCCGTGCGGGTCATCGTGCCCTACGGCCCCGGCGGGACCGCGGACACGCTGGGCCGGGTGGTCGCCGACCACCTGTCGGAGGCGTTCGGCCAGCAGTTCGTGATCGACAACAAGGCGGGCGCCGGCGGCGTCGTGGGCTCGCACCTCGCCGCCCGGGCGCCGGCCGACGGCTACACGCTCGTCGTCTCGGGCGTGGGCTCGCACGTGGTGGCGCCCGCGATCAATCCGAACACGAACTTCGACCCGATGAAGGACTTCACCCACATCGCGCTGTTCGGCGGCCCGCCGGCGGTGTTCGTGGCGAACCCGAAGACCGGCATCGCGGACGTCGCCGGCCTCGTCGCCGCGCTGAAGGACCCGGCGCGCCCGCTCGCCTACGCCTCGCCCGGGGCCGGGACGCACGGCCACCTGATGGCCGAGTTCTTCTTGATGAAGACCGGTCTGAAGATGGAGCACATCCCCTATCGCGGGGCCGGTCCCGCGATGGGCGACCTCGTCGCGGGGCACGTGCCCCTGGGGTCGACCACCTTCAGCACCGCGGCCGCCCCCATCCGGGCGGGGGCCCTGAAGCCGCTGGCGGTGACGGCGCCCCAGCGCCTGCCGACCTTCCCGGACATCCCGACCTTCGCGGAACTCGGCTGGCCGGACATGGTCGGTACCGTGTGGTTCGGCCTGTCCGGCCCCGCGGGCATGCCGGCCGAAATCGTCGGGCGGCTGAACCGCGAGACCATCCGCGCGCTCTCCACGCCCGCCGCGCGCGAGCGCCTCGCCCGGGACGCGATCACCACCCAGCCGCTGACCCCGGCCGAGTTCGCCCGCTTCGTCGAGGCGGAAATCGCCGTTTGGGGGCCGGTCGCGAAGGCGTCCGGCGCGCAGCCGGAGTGAGCCGGAGGCCGAGCGGGGGGCTCGCCGCTCCCCGATCGGCGGACGCCGGACGCGCCCGGCGCCACAACCCGAAATCACCGGGGAACGGGTGGGGGGACACGCATAAAGGTCGGCTCCGCGGACACTGATCCAGCGGAGCCAACCGGACATGCGCGACGGCGACCCGACCGCACGGTCGATCCTCGAGACGAGCGGATATGTCGTCCTGCCCGCCGTCTTCTCGCGGGGGGGAGGTGGCGGCGATGCGCGAGGCGGTGCTCGCGGCCGTCGGCGCTTCCCGGTTCCGCCCGGCGGAGGGCGGGCTGCGCGCCTACCGGGGCCTCCACGCCGTTCCCGGCCTGGGCCGCGCGCTCCTCAGCGACCGGCTGATGGCGGCGATGGCCGCCATGGTCGAGACCGAGACCGTGCTCGTCACCGGGGAGTGCGACGTCAACATCGACGTCGCCCGCGGCTGGCACAAGGACGTCGACGAGAGCTGGAACCTCGGCGCCCCGGTGATGCTGGCCGTCGCGGCGCGCGACGTGGTGCTGTTCGACGTCCGGATCGACCATCGCGGCGCGCCGCGCGAACGCGCCGACCGACGCCTCCATCGGGCCTGCCGGACGACGGCGCGCCTCGCCGGTGCCGACGGGGAGCGGATGTTCTCGGACGTGCGTGCCCGGATGCGCGGACGGCGCGGCCGCGACCCGCGGATCGGCGTGTTCCTGACGTTCGGCCCGCAGGCGCCGGAGACCGAGGTCTACGAGCGGGCCGGCCGTGCGGTCCACGGGCCGATGCCGGCGCCGCTGGAGCCGGTGCTGGCCGCCCGCCTCGCGATGCACGGAATGACGCTGATCGGCGGGGCCGCCGGCCCTCAGGCCCTCAGCGCCGACACCATCGCCTCGACGTCGTCGGGGTCTTCGGCGATCACAAGCATGCCCGAGTGAGGGCGGAGATGGCGCAGCAGCGCCGACAGGTCGTCGTCGGACAGGACCGCGCCGCGAAGCACGATCGAGAGCGGCAGCTTGCCACTCTCCCGACAGGCGTCGCCGATGGCGCCGGCCAGTTCGCCGTTGTCGGGCGCCGTGGCGATGATCACGACCACGTCGGCCCCCGCGATCGCGTCGACCGCGCGGCGCGTCCACCCGGCCATGTCGCCGAACCGGTCGGCGAGCGCGCGGCCGGCCGCGGGCTCCGGCCGGCCGGCGATCCAGTCGACCACGATCAGGCGCGGGTGCCGCTCGGCGAGGTCGGCCAGCTGCGCCGACGCGCCGGCGTCCAGCGGGAACGCCTTGATCGTCCGCGGCCTGCTGTTCGGCGCCTCGATCCGCATGCGGGTCCGGGCGGCGGAATTGGCCTCGGCGCTCTCGCTCTGGCTCACGGGTCGCTCCAGGGATCGACGGTCGAGTGGACGACCCCCTCCGGCCCCTCGCCCGCCAGCGCACGGATCGCCTCGTCGGTCCGGGACAGGGGGAAACGGTGGGTCGAAAGGCGGGTGACGCCGTGCCGGTCCTTGGCGATCAGGCCCAGCGCCAGCTCGACGCTCTCGTAGCTGTGGCCGCGCATGCCCTTCACGGTCAGGAAGCGGGCGATGATGCGGTCGCTCTCGAACTCCGGGATCGGCTTGCGCTTCTGACCGCCGAGGATGACGCGCCCCTTCTTGCGGGCCAGCCGAATGGCGGAGACGACCGAGGCCGGACCGCCCGACGCGCAGTCGATCACGAGGTCGGCCATGTGGCCGCCGGTGAGGTCCGCGACGCGCTCCAACAGGTCCTCGGCCTCGATGTCGATCACGTGGTCGGCGCCCAGCTCGCGGGCGAGGGCCAGGCGCCGCCGGTCGGTCGGCGTGCCGAGGCCGGTGACGATCACGAGGCTCGCACCCGCCTCCTTCGCGGCGACCACGCAACTCAGTCCCTGCTGGCCCGGCCCCTGGATCACCACGCACTCG
>JBIJED010000327.1:0-4417 GCA_044343785.1 Azospirillales bacterium
TGGAGATGAGGGCTCAGGACGCCTGATGTTTCCGTCTGGCCTGCTTACCCCCACCCGTTCCTTGTATACCAAATCAGTCCAACGGAACGGTCGCCGGATCGTAGGAGAAGAGCCAGCCGTTGCGCTCCCCGCTCATGTTCCGCTTCGCGAAGGACGCCCGCAGATCCTCCATCGACGGCATGTGGAAGAGCTTGCGGTTCTCGGTCGATTCCGTGACGACCCGGGCGGTGCGGTCGACGCGGTTGCGCTGGTAGCGGTCGAGTGCCGCCGGGATCTCCGCATCCATGTCGAGCGCGCGGGCGAGCACGAGCGCGTCCTCGATCGCCATGGCCGCCCCCTGCGCCATGTAGGGCAGCGTGGGGTGGGCGGCGTCGCCCATCAGCGTGGCGAACCGGGTGCTCCAGTTGCGCACCGGCGTCCGGTTCTTCAGGACCCAGCGATAGCACTCGCCGCGGGGGGCCGCCTCGATGATCGCGCCGATCATCGGGTTCCAGCCGAGGAAGTCGTCGCGCATCTCCGCCCACGGGCGGGCGGTGGTCCAGCTCTCCGCCTCCAGCGTCGGATACTCGACGGCACCCACGAAGTTCATCAGCGTGCCCCGGCGCAGCGGATAGGTGACGGCGTGCCGCCCCGGCCCGACCCAGATGTCGGTCGAGGTCTCCCGCGCCATCGGCGGCAGGTCCTCCATCGGCACGATCACGCGCCAGACCGCGTCGCCGGTGTCGTCCGCCTGCGCATGGCCCAGGATCTGTTCCCGCAGGACGGACTTGATGCCGTCGGCCGCGATCACGAGGTCGGCCCGCTCGCTCGCCCGGCCGTCGAAGTGCAGCGTGACGCCCGTCTCGTCCTCCTCGAACCGGGTGACGCGGGCGCCGGTCTCGATCGCGTCCGCCCGCAGCCCGCGGACCGCGTCCACCAGAACGGTGTGCAGGTCGGCCCGGTGGATGGTGACGTAGGGCTGGCCGTGGGTCGCGCGGTAGCGCGCGCCGAGTTCGATCGCCTGCAGCACCGAGCCGTCGTCGAAGGTGCGGAAGCGGTAATGGTCGGGCAGGAACCCGGCCTCCGCCACCCGGTCGGCCACGCCGATGTGCGCCATCACGCGGCCGGCGTTGGCACTGACCTGGATGCCCGCCCCCACCTCGCCCAATTGCGGCGCCTGCTCGAACACGCGGACGTCGTGCCCGCGCTTCAGCAGGCAGGCGGCCACCGTCAGGCCGCCGAGGCCGCCGCCGGCGACGAGGATGCGGCGACGGGGCGTGGGGACTTCGGTCATGGGGGTGCGGCTCCGGCTGCGGGCGGCGGCTTGACAATATCAGGAAGCCTGAGCTTAGGCTGCCCGTCAACGACGGGAGGGCCTGATGGACGAAGGGACGTGCTCCGCCGCCGAGGTGTTCCTCGGCCGGCTGAAGGAGGCCGGGGTCGACGTGCTGCTGGCCAACGGCGGCACGGACTTCCCCTCGATCATCGAGGCCTATGCCAGGGCGCCGGAGACCGGCATCGCGATGCCCGAGCCGCTGGTCGTCCCGCACGAGAGCGTGGCGGTCGCCATGGCGCACGGGCACTGGCTGGTGAGCGGCCGGCCGGCCGCCGTGATGGTCCACGTCAACGTGGGCCTCGCCAACGCGGCCATGGGGCTGGTCAACGCGGCGTCGGACTTCGTTCCGCTCCTGATGCTGTCCGGTCGCACGCCGGTGACCGAGGGCGCGCGCTTCGGCGCCCGCAGCTCCCCCATCCACTGGGGCCAGGAGATGCGCGACCAGGGCGGGATGGTGCGCGAACTGGTCAAGTGGGACAACGAGATGCGCTATCCCGAGCAGGCGGGCGGCCTCGTGGAGCGCGCGATGGCCATCGCCATGAGCGACCCCAAGGGCCCCGTCTACCTCAGCCTCCCGCGCGAGGCGCTGGCCGGGCAGGTCGCGCCGACCCGCCCCGGCCCCGTCGCCCCGGCGCGCATGGGGGCGGCCGACGCCGCGGCCGTCGCGGAGGCCGCGGCGCTCATCGCCGGGGCGCGGGCGCCCGTGGTGATCACCCAAGGGCCGGCGCCGCGCGACGGGTTCGAGCCGCTGGCCGGCTTCGTCGACCGGTGGGCGCTGCCGACGGTCGAGTTCTGGGCGCTGCGGCAGGCGCTGCCGACGGGTCACCCGATGCACGCCGGCCGCGACCCGCTGGCGTGGCTGAAGGACGCCGACGTCGTCGTGGTGATCGACGCGCTGGTGCCCTGGATCGCCGGGCAGGTGGCCCTGCCCGAGGGCTGCCGGGTGGTGGGGATCGGCGCCGACCCGCTGTTCGGCCGGACGCCGTCCCGCGGCTTTCCGGTCCACGTGCCCCTGGTGGGCGACACGGCGGCGACCTTGCTGGCGCTGGACGCGGCGCTGGCCGCCCGGTCGCCGTCCGCCGAAGCCGCCGCCGCCCGCCGGGATCTCGTCGCCACGCGCCGGGCCGGGACCGCCGCCGCGACCGCGAAGCGGGTGCAGGCGGGCCGCGGCCGGCCGATGAGCGCGGCGTGGGTCAGCCACTGCCTGTCGGAGGCGAAGGACGCGGACGCCGCGGTCTTCACCGAACTGGGGTGCGACGTCTCGGTCATGCGCTTCGACCGGCCGCGGTCGTTCTTCTCCACGCCGCTGTCGGGCGGCCTCGGCTGGGGCATGGCGGCGGCCTTGGGGGCGAAGCTGGCCGACCGGTCGCGGCAGGTGATCGCGACCGTGGGCGACGGCTCCTACATGTTCGCCAACCCCGTCGCCTGCCACCAGACCGCGGCGGCCCATCGCCTGCCGATCCTCACGGTCGTCTTCAACAACGGCCTGTGGAACGCGGTGCGGCGGGCGACGGTGGGCATGTATCCCAAGGGCCGGGCGGCGGCGGCGAACGTGATGCCGATCACCGCCCTCGACCCGGCGCCCGACCATGCGGCGATCGCCCGCGCCCACGGCGCCCATGCCGAGCGGGTGGAGGACCCGGACGCCCTGCCGGACGCCATCCGCCGGGCGCTCGACGCGACCCGCGGGGGCACGCAGGCGCTGCTCGACGTCGTCGTCGGGGTCTGACGGGCTGATGGTCTCCGCGTCGCGCTTTCCGACCGTCGACGACCTCGACCGGCGGGCGGAGGCGCTCGGCGCGACCACATCCTGAGATTGCCGATTCCTGTCGGACCTCCCTATACTGATCAGGGTCGACGGCGTCGCGTCGGGGCGGGCGATCGGGGGGACAGCATGAGCCAGTTCGTTCCCCGCGTCCCCCGCAGGCTCGCTCAGGGCTCCTCCGGCGGCGGCATTGACGGCGGTGGCGACGGACCTCAGGATCCGACCATGGAAACACGCGTCGCGAAGCTCGAATCCGAGATGGGCGACATTCGGACGATCCTCGGCCGGATGGAAGCCAAGATGGATGCGTCGGACGAACGGCTCCGCCGGATCGAGAGCGACGTCTCGCGGATGGACCGCAAGTTCGACGTCTTCGACGAGCGTCTTCGTCGGGTGGAAGCCGAGGTCGTGAAGACCAACGGCCGGATCGACGTCGTGGAAGCCCGCTTCGACATGGTGGCTGCCCGCTTCGACATGGTGGCTGCCCGCTTCGACGCCATCGACGAAAAGTTCGAGGTCGTCGACAAGAAATTCGACGCCGTGGACCGGCACTTCGTCGAGGTGAAGGCCGAAATCCGCAAGGTCGACGGGAAGATCGGCGGGGTGGACGACAAGATCCGCCGGATCGAGGCCGAGGTGGCGCGCATCGACGGGCGTATCTCCCAGCTGCCGAGCACGCTGCAGCTTCTCGGCTTCGCCATCGCGGTCTTCATCGCCGCGGGCGTCATGCGCTGGATCAGCGGCTAGGACAACAGCGCCCGGGCCACGATCTCCGGCTGGATCTCGTTGCTCCCGCCGAACAGGCTCTGCGCCCGGGCGGCGACGGAGGCGGGGCCGGCGACGCGGCGTTCCTCCTCGATTTCCGGGCGTTCGGGCAGGTCGTGCAGCGGCACGCGGCCGTCCGGGCCGGGGGCGGACGCGAGGCGGACGAGGCGGGCGAGGAGCGCACGCAGCCCGCCCGCGGCGAACGATCCGCCGCGCTCGAACGCCAGCAGGACCTTCGCGATCTCCCACCCCGCCCCTTCCGCCCCCACCCGGTCGGCGACGGGCACGCGGACGGCGTCGGGGAAGATCCGGTCGAACTCGTGGCTGCCGTCGGTCGAGCGGATCGGGCGGATCGTGACGCCGGGCGCGGCGAGGTCGATCAGGAGGACGGTGATCCCCTCCTGCCTCTTGCCTGTGTCGGCGGCGCGCACCGGCGCGAACATGCGCGTGGCGGCGCGGGCGAGGGTCGACCAGATCTTGGTGCCGGTGACGACGTGGGCGTCGCCGTCCGGCACCGCGCGCGTCGCCAGGGCCGCGAGGTCCGAGCCCGCCCCGGCTCGGAATGGCCCTGC
>JBIJED010000328.1:0-4412 GCA_044343785.1 Azospirillales bacterium
GGTTTCGGTCATGGGGCGATCGGGGGCTCGGCGACGGTCGGCGGGCTGGAATAGCATCCCGGCGCGGGCTTGTCCCGGGATCGGGACGGGCGGGGAGGGGCGATGCGTCGGGCGACGGGACCCTGGGGCGAGCGGACGGCGCATCTGCGCCGGCGTGCGGTGGCGTCGACGCGCCTCGCCGTCGGCTTCGGCTTCTCGGCCGTCCTCCTCGGCCTGTTCGACGTCTTCGGGGCTGCGGTGGGGCTGATGGGCCTCGCCCTCGGCTCGGCCTCGGTCCTCCTCCTCTCGGTGGAGGAACTGCGGGCGCCGGAGCGGCGGCCGCCCTTCGCGACGTGGCTCGACGGCGCTGCGGCGGCCGCGGTCCTGACCCACGTCTGGATCGCGTTCGGCGGCTGATCGCATAACCCCGGGGCGCGCGCCCGCGAGCGGACTGTGTTAACCTTTTCCGGCGTCGGCGCTGCGATGGCGCGCGGACGGAACGACGGAATGGATGTGGGCATGACGGGCTCGAGGACGGCGGGAACGGGCGCGAAGGGCGCTGCGCCGGACACGCCGACGGTGATGATCGACGGGGTGACGTTCACGCACCCCGACAAGGTGCTCTGGCCCGAACAGGGCCTGACCAAGCGCGACCTCGTCGCCTATTACAACAAGATGGCGGACAGGATCCTGCCGCACGTCGCCGGTCGGCCGGTCACGCTGCTGCGCTGCCCCTCCGGCCGGCAGGCGCAGTGCTTCGTGCAGCGCCATGCGGGCGAGGGCGTGCCGCCGGCGGTGAAGCGGATCACGCTGCGGGAGCCGAAGGGGGCGGTCGAGTACCTGACGGTGGACGACCGGCGCGGGCTTCTCGCGCTGGTGCAGATGGGCGTCCTCGAACTGCATCCCTGGGGTGCGCGCGGCGACCGGCCGGACCGGCCGGACCGCGTCGTCCTCGACCTCGATCCGGCGGAGACCGTGCCGTGGGCGGCGGTCGTCGAGGCGGCGCAGGGCCTGCGCCGCGTCTTCGCCGAGGTCGGCTTCGAGAGCTTCGTCATGGTGACCGGCGGGCGCGGCATCCACCTCGCGGTGCCGATGGCGCGCCGGCTCGACTGGGACCAGACGCAGGCCTTCGCGAAGGCGGTCGCCACCCGCTACGCGGACACGGATCCCAAGCGCTTCACCGTCTCCCCGCTCAAGACGGCGCGCGTGGGGCGGATCTTCATCGATCCCATGCGCAATGCGCGCGGGAACGCGTCGGTGGCACCCTATTCGCCGCGTGCGCGGGAGGGGGCGACCGTGGCGACGCCGGTCGGCTGGGACGAGCTCGCGTCCCTGACAGGGCCAGCGGCGTTCACGGTCCAGACCGTTCCCGAGCGCATGCGGACGCTCCACGGCGATCCGTGGGCCCAGGTCCTCGTCCTCCAGCAGACCTTGACCGCGGCGGCGAAGAAGACGCTGGGCCTCTGACGGCCCGGCGTCAGTCGTGCCCGAGGGGAAAGATCAGTTCCGCGATCGATGCCCGGTCGGTGTCGGTGTCGAGGGTGCCTCCGAGCTGTCCCGCCAGCGCCTGGACGAGGAGCATGGCGTCGTCCTCGCCGCGGTCGAAGCCGGAAGGGAGAGGGCGGCCGTTGTCCGTGATGGTGAGGCGGGCGTGCCGCTCCCCGAACCGCGTCAGGGCGATGTCGATCCGGGGCGTGCCAGAAAAGGCGTGCCGCAGCGAGGCGAGAATCAGCTCGTTCACGATCAGGCCGATCGTCATCGCGGCGGTCAGGTCCACGGCGATCACGTCGGCGGCCACCGCGACCTCGACTCCGGCGCCGCGGACGGCTTCGTCGGCCGGCGCCGCGGCGATGTGGGCCAGTTCGCCCAGGTAGGCCGCGAGGTCGACGTCGGCCTCCGCCCCGCTCTGGTGCAGCTGTCGATAGACGAGGGTGAGCGCCTCGACGCGGTGGAGGGTGTCCTCGAACGCCGCCCGCGCTTGCGGATCCCGCATGCGACCGACCTGCAGGCGCAGCAGGCTTATGGCGAGCTGCAGGCCGTTCTTCGCCCGGTGCTGCACCTCGCGCAGGGCCGCGTCCTTGTGCCGGAGCGCCCTCTCCAGCTCCAGCACGCGGGCTTCCAGGGGATGGCCGTGGGTGTCCAAGGACGGTTCCGTCTCCGAAGGCGCCGGCACGCGATGCGATTCGAGCGAAGGAGAGGACCTTCTATCCCGTGCCCGCCGTCCCCTGAAAGCAAACTTGGGTCCTACGCCGATCGGGGAAGCGGCCACGGTGGATGCGGGCGGCGCCCGCTCCGCCGCAGCACACGCGCTCGCCTCCGTTTCGCCGTATCGACGGCCCTACACTTCGAGGGCCTATGGGGATCGTCGACATTGAAGAACACGATCGACATGTTCGGGTCGCGGCCGGGGTTCGCCCTGTCGCTCCTCCTCCTCGTTCTGACGACGGCCTGCGGGCCGGCGTCCGGCGGCGAGCGGACGGTCCCGGTGGTCATTCCCCCGGAGGCCCAGGCCGAACTGGCGCGGGGGCCCCTGGTGTTCCGGGGCGCGGTGGAGGTCGGGTCGCTCGGCGGTCGGGTGGGTGGGCTGTCGGGCCTCGTCGTCCTCGACGGCGGTGCCCGCTTCGTCGCCGTCTCCGACGTCGGGCGCATCGTGACCGGCCGGCCGGCCTACGACGCCGAACGCCGCCTCGTGGGGATCGACGACCTCGCGGTCCGCCCGCTCGCGGACGTCGACGGGCGGCCGGTCGAGGGGCGGCGGCGCGACGCGGAGGCGCTGACCCGGCTTCCCGACGGCCGCTGGGTCGTGGGTTTCGAGCGCGCGCACCGGATCGAGATCTATCCGGCCGCGCCGGACGGACCCGGACGCCCGTCGGGCACCGCGATGGTCCCGCCGGGGGCGGACGGGCTACCGGCGAACGGCGGTCTGGAGACGGTGACCGTCCTCGCCGACGGACGCCTGCTCGCTCTCGCCGAGGGACCGGACAACGGCCGGTCCGAGCGCGACGGGTGGATCGGCGGCCCGGACGGCTGGGTCCGGTTCACCTATCTGGCGGCGCCCGGTTTTCGCCCGACCGACGCGACGGTGCTCCCCGACGGCGACGTGCTCGTGCTCGAGCGCTACTTCTCGCTTTTCGGCGGGCTCGCCGGCCGCGTGGTCCGCGTGCGGGGTGCGGCGTTCGCGGAGGGCGCGCAGGTGTCGGGCACCCTGCAGCGGGAGCTGACGCCCCCGCTGCCGGTCTCAAACTACGAGGGGATCGCCGCCGTCCGCGCGGCGGACGGGGAGACGCTCGTCTTCGTCCTCGGCGACGACAACTTCTCGAGCGCGCTCACGACATACCTGATCGCGTTCGCGCTCCGCCCTTGAGGACGGTCAGTCGCCGAGGACGATGCCCTCGCGCCGCGGATCGGCGGCGCCGTGGAGGCGGCCATCGCGCCGGACGATCACGCCCAGCCCGCTGTTGAGTTCGCGGACCTGCACCGTGTGCCCGCGCGCCCGCAGCGGCGCCTCCAGCGCCGCGGCCGGGGTCCCCTCCTCGAGTTCGACGGTGCGCCCCAGGGTCAGGACGTGGGGCTGCGACACCACGGCCCCCGGATCCAGCCGCCAGTCGATCAGCCCGACCAGCGCCTTCGCCACGTAACCGATGATGCGGGCGCCGCCCGGCGACCCGATCACGATCGTCGGCTCGCCTTCGCGGTCGAAGACGATCGTCGGCGCCATGGACGAACGGGGCCGCTTGCCCGGCGCCACGGCGTTGGCCACCGGCCGGCCGTTGTCGACCGGGGCGAAGTCGGTCAGTTCATTGTTCAGGAGGAAGCCGCGGACCATCATCCGCGCACCGAACGCGTCCTCGATGGTCGTCGTCATCGAGACGATGTTCCCGTCGCGGTCGACGATCGAGACATGGCTGGTGGAGGGGAACTCCAGCGAATTGTCGGCGCCCCAGAGGCGCGCGTCGCGCCACGGCGGGTTGCCGGGCCGCGGCCGCTCGATCGCGCGGTCGAGTTCGATCTGCTGGGCGCGGAGCGTGAGGTAGGCGGGATCGATCAGGCCGCGCACGGGAACGGGCACCGCGTCCTGGTCGGCCATGTAGACCGCGCGGTCGGCGAAGGCGAGGCGCCCGGCCTCGGCCAGGAGGTGCGCCGCATCGGCGCCGACGGGGTCGAGGCCGGCCATGTTGAAGTGCTCGACCATGCCCAGGATCTGCAGGACCGTCAGGCCGCCGGAGCTGGGCGGTCCCATGCCGCAGACCTCATGGCCGCGATAGGAACCGCAGACGGGCTCGCGCACCGCGACGCGGTAGCCGGCGAGGTCCTCGACCGACAGACGGCCGGGATTGGACGCGTGCTCCCGCACCGCGCGGACGATGTCCGCCGCGATCTCGCCGATGTAGAAGGCGTCGGCCCCCCGCTCGGCGATCGCCGCGAGCGTGGCG
>JBIJED010000329.1:0-4410 GCA_044343785.1 Azospirillales bacterium
CGCATGGGTCTCCGACCCGGCGCCCGCATGGGTCTCCGACCCGGCGCCCGCATGGGTCTCCGACCCGGCGCCCGCATGGGTCTCCGACCCGGCGCCCGCGTGGGTCTCCGACCCGGCGCCGCCGGACGGGCCGGCGACGGCCCGGCCCGTTCGGGACCGGCCCGTTCCGGACCCGACCGTCACGTCGTCAGACGTAGTAGGACGCGAGCGGGGCGAAGCCGTTGAAGGCGACCGCGCTGTAGGTGGTGGTGTAGGCCCCGGTCGAGCGGATCTCCAGCCGGTCGCCGATCTGCAGGTCCGCCGGCAGGCGATAGTCGCAGCGCTCGTAGATCACGTCGGCGCTGTCGCAGGTGGGGCCCGCGATGATCACCGGCTCCGCGGCACCCGTCCGATCGGAATGGATCGGGTACTGGATCGCCTCGTCCATCGACTCCGCGAGGCCGCCGAACTTGCCGATGTCGAGGTAGACCCAGCGCTTGTCGTCGTTGGCCGACTTGCGCGAGATCAGAACCACCTCGGTGTGGATCACGCCCGCGTCGCCCACGAGGCCGCGGCCCGGCTCGATGATGGCGACCGGCATGTTGTTGCCGAAGTGGCGGACGAGCGAGGCGTGGATCGCGCGGCCGTAGACCGCCGGACCGAGGATCGCCGTGCGGTAGCGGGTCGGGAAGCCGCCGCCGAGGTTGATCATGCCGAGCACCACGCCCTCCTCCTCCAGTTCGCGGAAGAGGCGCGCGACCTCGGCGATCGGGCCGTCCCACTGGCCCGGATCCTTCTGCTGGGAGCCGACGTGGAACGACACGCCCCAGGGCACCACGCCGAAGTCGCGGGCCCGGCGAAGCAGGTCCTTCGCCATGGGAAGGTCGCAGCCGAACTTGCGCGAGAGCGGCCACTCCGCCCCCTCGCCCGAGGTGAGGATGCGGCAGAACACGCGCGAGCCCGGCGCCACCTCGCCGATCTTCGCCAGCTCCGCCTCGCAGTCGAAGGCGAACAGGCGCACGCCCAGCTGGAAGGCGCGGGCGACGTCGGCCTTCTTCTTGATGGTGTTGCCGTAGCTGATGCGGTCGGGCGTGGCGCCGGCGGCGAGCGCCATCTCGATCTCCGGGACCGAGGCGCAGTCGAACGAGCCGCCGAGGCCCGCCACCAGCGTCAGGATCGCCGGCGCCGGGTTCGCCTTGATGGCGTAGTAGATGAGCGCCTCGGGGAGGGCCGCCTCGAGCGTGCGGTAGTTCTCCTCGACGACGTCGAGGTCGACGATGAGGCACGGGGTGGCGGGCTGCTGCTCGGCGACGAAGCGGGCGATCTTGGTGTTCATCTCGGGGACACTCCGGGTGTCAGGCGTCAAGAGGTCGAGCGAAGACGTCGACGGACGCGGCCGCGCACGCGCGGCGACACGCACCGTCTGTCGGACGGTCAACTCGGACGGGGTTCGGGGAGTCCCGACCGGCAGGCGAGCCGGTTTTGGATCACGCGGTCGCGAAGCGCCGCGTCGAGACGTGGGCGCGCGGGCGATGGCCCGCGAAGGACAACAACATCCAACATCGTAGCCTCCAGACGCCGCCTTGCTGAAGGGACGGACGGAAGTACGCGTTGCGTCGTTGCATAACCACTTCGGGCCATTGGCACGTGCGCTGCGACTGAGCGGGGATATAAGTCGAACCCGCCGCCACGCAAAGGAGAATCTTGGGCGCGCCGGGGGTTTTCCCGCCCGGCGGCGCTCACCGCCAGGTGCGCTCGGTCGAACGGCCCTTCGGGAAGCTGCGCGGCTTGCCCTCGCCGTCGACCCCGTCGGGCACGCCGCCCTTGCGCGGCGCCGGCTTCGATTTCTTGCCGAGCGAGTCCAGCAGGCGGAGCACGCCGCCCTCGGACTGCCTGAGCTTCACCGCGAGGTTCACCGCCGCCTCGGCGATCACCTTGCGCTGCTTGCCGGGCAGCCGGTTGAAGAGGGTGCGCGCGGCATCCCACGTCTCCTCGGTCTGCTCCGACATGAACCCCCGGAGCGCCTGGACGACCGGCGCGTCCTCCCCCCCCTGCGCGGCCAGGGCCGCGACGAGAATGGCGACGGCCCGCAGGTCCACTTCACGGTAATCCATGACACCATCCGTTCGAGGCAGAGGCGGAATTTGACCGTCCGGGCCCGGCGAATCAAGCGCGGTCGGCGACACGGCCGCGGCGGCCGGCGGAGCGGCCCGTCGGCCCCCTGCCGGGGCGAGGCACGCCAAAAGACGTAGGTCCGCGGGGATCGCGAGGAAACACAATCGGTTGCGGAGCGTCGCTGGGAATCCGTGTGAGGAAACGGCCATCAGAGTTCAAACTTTTGCCACTTTCCATTACCATAAAGCGGACGAGGGGACACCGCCTACAGCCTCCGAGAGGGTGCCGTCACGAGCGCCCGGCTGTCCCCGACCGGCGCGATCGAGCGCCGCCAGCCCGGCCCCGGCTGGATTACGGCCACCGCACAGCCCCCCCGCGGTGGCCGTTTTCTTTTGCCGCACGGGCCCCCGCGACCCGTGCCATCCCCGCCCGCCCATGCTATCCCCACCGTCATGTCGCCCGCCGCCGACCGCCTGACGCTGACCGACCTCGCCTGCCTGCGGGGCGAGCGGATCGTCTTCGCCGGTCTCGGCCTCGGCGTGCCGGCGGGCGGCGCCGTCCTCCTCAGCGGGCCGAACGGAAGCGGAAAGTCGACGCTGCTGCGCCTCCTCGCCGGGCTCCTCGCGCCGATCCGCGGCGCCGTCTCCTGGGACGGCACGCCGGTCGCCGACGCGCCGGACCGGCACCGCGCGCGCATCGCCTACGTCGGCCACCTCGACGCGGTGAAGCCGGCGATGACGGTCCGCGAATCGGTGGCGTTCTGGGGCGGCCTGTCGGCGGATGCCGTCGCGGAGGAGGCCGTGGACGCGGCGCTGCGGGCGATGGACATCGTCCACCTCGCCGACGTCCCCGGGCGCCTGCTGTCCGCAGGGCAGAAGCGGCGCACCAACCTCGCCCGCCTGTTCGCCGCGGCCCGCCCGCTGTGGCTCCTCGACGAGCCCACCGTGGCGCTCGACCGGGCCTCGGTCGGGCGGCTGGAGGCGGGCATCGCCGCGCACCGGGTGGCGGGCGGGGTCGTCCTCGCCTCCACCCACGCGCCGATCGACATGCCGGGCGCCGTCACTCTTCGGATGGAGAGCTTCGCGGTCGAGGCCGACTGACGGAAGGGCGGCTTGCGCCGGCCGGACGGTCCGGCCATATCACCGGCTCTCCGCCCGACATCGTGAAGAAGAAGAGCGAGGCCATGACCGAGGAACGGCTGCAGTTCCAGTCCGACGTGGCGCGACTGCTGGAGATCGTCGCCCACGCCCTCTACAGCGAGAAGGAAGTGTTCCTGCGCGAGCTGGTGTCGAACGCGTCCGACGCGTGCGACAAGCTCCGCTATGCGGCGCTGACCGACGACGGCCTGATGGCCGACGGCGCGCCGCTGGAGATCCGCCTCCTGGCCGACAGGGAGGCGCGGACCCTCACCGTCGCCGACACCGGGGTCGGCATGAACCGCGACGACCTGGTCGAGAACCTGGGCACGATCGCCCGCTCCGGCACCGCGCGGTTCCTGGAGCAGCTGAGCGGCGACGCCCGCAAGGACCTGAGCCTGATCGGCCAGTTCGGCGTCGGCTTCTACGCCGCCTTCATGGTGGCCGACGAGGTGGAGGTGACCACCCGCCGGGCCGGCGAGGCGCAGGGCTGGCGCTGGCGGTCGGACGGCAAGGGCGGGTTCACCATCGCGGAGGCCGCCCACGTCGCCCGCGGCACGCGGGTGACCCTGCACCTGAAGCCGGGCGAGGACGAGTTCCTCGACGATTTCCGCCTCGGCGCGATCGTCCGCAAGTACTCGGACCACATCCCCCTGCCCATCCGCCTCGGCGACGGCGGGGACGCGACCACGCTCAACCGCGCCTCGGCGCTGTGGACGCGGTCGAGGTCCGAGGTCACGGCCGAGGAGTACAAGGAGTTCTATCACCACGTCGGCCACGCCTTCGACGACCCGTGGCTGACCGTCCACTGGCGGGCCGAGGGCAAGCTCGAGTACACGGCCCTCCTGTTCGTCCCCTCGGCGCGCCCGTTCGACCTGTTCGACCCGCGCCGCCGCCCGGCGGTGAAGCTCTACGTCCGGCGCGTGTTCATCACCGACGAGGCCGAGGGGCTGCTGCCCGCCTATCTGCGCTTCCTGCACGGCGTGGTGGACAGCGAGGACCTGCCGCTCAACGTCAGCCGCGAGATGCTGCAGCAGAACCCGATGCTGGGCCGCATGAAGAGCGGGCTGGCGCGCCGGGTGCTCCAGGACCTCGTGCGGAAGGCCGACGACCCCGAGAGCGGCTACGCGGCCTTCTGGGAGGCGTTCGGCGCGGTGCTGAAGGAGGGCCTCTACGAGGA
>JBIJED010000330.1:0-4396 GCA_044343785.1 Azospirillales bacterium
CCCCCTCGTCTCGGTTCAGAACCCGCTGTTCGACGAGATGGCGGCGAAGGGCTGGCTCCTGAAGGAGAAGGACGGCTCGACCCACCGCTACGGCTGGGATCCCGAGCCCTTCGGCGCGGTGCTGACCCCGCTGCCGACCAGCGGCATCGTCGATTTCACCCACCCCGACGCCTACGCCTTCTGGCGCGACCGGCACAAGGATCTGTTCGACGCCGGGGTCGACGTCGTCAAGTCCGACTTCGGGGAGCAGGTGACCGACGACGTCGTGGCGTCGAACGGCGACACGGGCCACCGGCTGCACAACGTCTATGCGCTCCTCTACAACGCCTGCGTCTACGAGGCGACGGCCCGGCACCGGCCGGGCTCGGAGCCGCTCGTCTTCGGGCGCTCGGGCTATGCCGGCAGCCAGCGCTATCCCATGCAGTGGGGCGGCGACTGCCAGACCGACTGGGAGGCGTTCGCGGCGTCGGTCCGCGGGGGCCTTTCCTGGGGCATGTCCGGCATCCCCTGGTGGGCGACCGACGTCGGCGGCTTCTACGGCGACCAGCCGGACGCGGAACTCTACGTCCGCTGGGTGCAGCAGGCGATCTTCTCCTCCCACATCCGCTTCCACGGGATCGGCGAGCGCGAGCCCTGGGCGTTCGGGGAGAAGGCGGAGACGATCGCCCGGAACTGGCTGGAGTTCCGCTACCGGCTGATCCCCACCATCGAGGGCATCCTGGAGGAGGCGCAGGCGACCGGCCTGCCGGCCATGCGCGCCATGGCGCTGGCCTTCCCGGACGACCCGGCGTCCTGGGCGTTCGACACCCAGTACATGTTCGGCCACGCGCTGCTCATCGCGCCGGTGCTCCAGCCGGGCGGGCGGGTGAAAATCTACCTGCCCCACGGCCTCTGGTACGACTTCTGGACCGGCGAGAGCTTCGAGGGCGGGCGCGTGCTCGACCTCGTCATGCCGCTGGAGCACATCCCCGTCTTCTGCCGCGACGGGGAAAGCGTGGTGCTGGGACCCATGGCGCAGTCCACCGCCGCGATCCCCGCCGACCGCCGGCTCGACGCGCTGTTCGTGTTCGGCAAGCCGAAGCACCCACCCCACGTCGGCGGCCACCACCCCACCCTCGTCCGCCAGCCGGGCGGGCCGACGATTCTGGTCGGTCTGCCCCGCGGCCTCAACCTGCGGACCTTCGGCGAGGTCGAGGTCGAGCCGCTCGCCGACGGCTTCCTGTTCCATCCCTGAGGACCTGACCCCCGAGGACCATACGATGCGCATCCTCTTCGTCGACGCCGGCAACTACTCCCGCTCGCCCGCGGCCGAGCGCCTGACACGCAAGCTCCTGGCCGAGGCCGGCCTCGCCGACCGGTTCCAGGTGGTCTCGGCGGGCCTGAAGGACAAGCACGCGGGCGACCCGCCGGACCCGCGGACGGTGGCCGTCTGCGCGCAGAAGGGCCTCTCGCTCGACGGGTTCGTGTGCCGCGAGATCACGGCGGAGGAGTTCACGACGACCGACCTGATCCTCGCCATGGACCGGGAGAACGTGGCCCAGCTGGAAGCCCGCCGTCCCCCGGGCGCCCCGGTGACGATCCGCCTGTTCCTGGGCGACATGGAGGTCCCGGACCCCTACGACGGCGACGACGACGGGTTCGTGACCATGTTCCAGGCGATCGAGAAGGGCGCGCGGGCGCTGGTCGAGGACCTGAGGACGTAGCGGCGGGCCGAGCAGATGCGGTGAGGGGCCGCTTACGCAACGTGTTGACGTTTGTACACACATGTCCGACCCTCTGTCATCGACGGTCGCCGTCGTCGGGTTCGACTGGGATGCCGGCAACAGCCAGAAGTGCCGGGCGCACGGACTGACGGCGGACGAGGTCGAAGAGGTCTTTCGGGGCGCGCCGGCGGTGTTCCCGGATCCGGCGCACCCGGGAACCGAAACGCGATTACGTGCGATCGGACCCGTCGGCGCGGGCCGTTTCGCGTTCGTGGTCTTCACCCTGAGGCGCGGTTCGGAGGGATTGCTGATCCGACCGATCAGCGCCCGATGGATGCATCGGCGGGAGATCGAACACTATGCCCGACAGACCCACGGCGCTCCCGGACCTCCCGACTGACGAGGCGGCTGAACGGTTCGTCGCCGAGGCGGACTTGACCGCGTTCGACCTTTCGGGCTTCCGTCCCGTCCGGTTCGAGTTCGAGAAGAAGGAGGCCCGGGTCAACATGCGTCTTCCGTCTGCGCTTCTCGACGCCATCAAGTCGCGGGCGGCGGAAAGGGGCATCCCCTATCAGCGCCTGATCCGTGAGGCGCTGGAAAAGGAACTGCGGCGCGCCTGACCGCCGGCCGTCCCAGAAGCTCGCGGACCCGCTTACCCCATCGCCTCCAGCTCGTCCACGAAGCCCCGGATGACGCCGAGGCCCTTCTGCCAGAAGGCGGGGTCGGTCGCGTCCAGGCCGAAGGGGGCCAGCAAATCCTTGTGCCGCTTGGTCCCGCCCGCGGCCAGCATGGCCATGTACTTTTCCGCGAAGCCGCGGTCGGCGTCCTGATAGACGGCGTACAGCGAATTCACGAGGCAGTCGCCGAAGGCGTACGCGTACACGTAGAACGGCGTATGGATGAAGTGCGGGACGTAGGCCCAGTAGGCCCGGTAGCCCTCGTCGAAGCGCAGCGCCGGACCCAGGCTCTCCGTCTGCACGTCCAGCCAGATCTGGCCGAGGCGCTCCGCCGTCAGCTCGCCCGCGCGGCGCTCGTCGTGGACCCGCTCCTCGAAGGTGTAGAAGGCGATCTGGCGGACGACGGTGTTCAGCATGTCCTCGACCTTGCCGGCCAGAAGGGCCTTGCGCCGCTTGGGATCCGTCTCGCGCTCCAGCAGCGTCCGGAAGGTCAGCATCTCCCCGAACACGCTCGCCGTCTCGGCCAGCGTCAGCGGCGTGTCGGACAAAAGGTGTCCCTGCCCGCCCGCCAGCACCTGATGGACGCCGTGGCCGAGTTCGTGGGCCAGCGTCATCACGTCCCGCGTGCGGCCGTGGTAGTTCAGCAGCAGGTAGGGGTGGGCGCTCGGCACGGTGGGGTGGGCGAAGGCACCCGGAGACTTGCCCGCCCGGGGTGCGGCGTCGATCCACGCGTTGTCGAAGAACCGCCGCCCCACCGCGGCGAGGTCGGGCGAGAAGCGCCCGTAGGCGTCGAGCACCAGAGACCGGGCGTCGGCCCACGGCACCGGCCGGTCGTCGTCGTCCGGCAGCGGCGCGTTCCGGTCGAAGTAGTCGAGGCGGTCGCCGCCGAACCACTTCGCCTTGAGCCGGTAGTAGCGGTGGGAGAGGTCCGGATGGGCGGCGCGCACGGCGGTCGCGAGCGCATCGACCACCCCGTCCTCGACCCGGTTCGACAGGTTGCGCGAGGAGACGGGGCGCGGGTATTCGCGCCACTTGTCCTCGATCTCCTTGTCCTTGGCGAGCGTGTTGGTCACCAGGGCGAAGATCCGCGCGTTGCGCCCCAGCACCTCGCCCAGCGTCTCCGCCGCCTTGCGCCGCGTCGCGCGGTCCTTGTCGGACAGGAGGTTGAGCGTGTCGGAGATGGTGAGGTCCTGCCCGTCGAGGGGGAAGCGCAGGCCGGCGATCGTCTCGTCGAAGAGCCGGTTCCACGCGGCCCGCCCCACCACGTGCTTCTCGTGCAGGAGCCGCTCGATCTCGTCCGACAGCTGGTGCGGGCGGAAGGCACGGACGTCGGTCAGCCAGGGCTTCCAGCGGCCGAGCGCCTTCGTCTTCAGCTTCGCCTCGAGGTCCTTGTCCTCGATCCGGTTGATCTCGAGCGTGAAGAAGACGAGGTGGGTGGAGATCGCATTCACCCGCTCCTGCATGGACTGGTAGAACTTGGCGGTCTCCGGGTCGGTCATGGCACCGGAATAGGTGAGCGAGGCATAGCTCATCACCCGCGACAGCACCTCGTCGATCCGCTCGTACTCCGATACCGCCGCCGCGAGGCCGGCGCCCTCGAGCTTCGTCACCTTGCCGGCGTGGGCCGCCGCGAACGCCTTCGCCGCCGCCTCCATCTCCTGCAGCGCCCGGGCGAGTTCGGGGCTGTCGCGGCCGGGGAACAGGTCGTCGAGGTTCCAGGCGGGAAGGGTCGCGGTGTCGATGGCGGCGGTCATGGGTCTCGTGCGGCTGCGGACGGCTCTGCATCGGAAATGGGGGCTCGGACGTCCGCCGTCACGCCCCGACCGGTTGACGAACGGCCACGCCGCTCCCTCATCTGCGCGCATCCCCACCCGCGAGGACCCGCGACCGTGCCGACCTTCACCGAGACCGCCTGGGCCGCAAACGCCGATCTGATCCGCCGCATCCACGACCTGCCCTTCAACCGGGACCTCGCCGCGGGCACCCTCGGCCGGGAGCGGTTCCAGGAGTACATGA
>JBIJED010000331.1:0-4393 GCA_044343785.1 Azospirillales bacterium
TCCGTCGGGGCCGGCAGGCCGAAGACGTCGGCGATCCGCTTCACCCTGGCGTCGAACGACCGCCGGTCGTCGCTTTCGGCCACCAGGGTCGCCGCCTGGCCGACCGCGACGCCGGGCAGGAACAGCTCCTCCAGATCGCAGCGCGCGATCCGGGGCGCGTCGGGCAAAAGCTGGAAAAGTTCCGTCACCGCCTGAACCGCGACGCCCTCGCCCGGTCGGGCACGGCGACGGACGACGACGCCGTCGACCGGGGCGCGCACGGTGCGGGCCTCGATCTCGTGCCGCGCCTCGTCGAGCCGCCGCGCCGCGACCGCCGCCGCCGCCCGGGCCGCCGCGAGGTCCGTCCGCCGAGCGTGCGCCTCCGTGTCGGCTTCGTCGATCTGACGCAGACCGACGGCGTCGGCCCCCGCCGCCTGCCGCCGGGCGCGCTCGCGCAGTGCTGCGGCATGCCGGATCGCGGCCGCGTCCACACGGGTGCCCGCCTCCTCGAGCTCGGCCGTGGCGACGGCGATCCGCAGTTCGGCCTGCCGCGTGTCGATCCCGGCCAGTACCTGTCCACGCAGAACGCGATCGCCTTCTTCGACCGCCACCGTCTCGATCACGCCCTCCCGCTGTCCCGCGACGCGGATCACGCCCCCTTCGACGTCGATCCGGCATCGTGCGATCGCCGCCGGAGGATCGCCGACCGGCGCGTCCGTCGCCGTCGGTCCCCGTTGTTCCTCGACGCAGGCCGTCAGCCCGACGAGAAGGGCCACGAACAGGGGCCGCCGCCAGCGGGCCATCACCGGTCCGTGCCACGATTGGGGCGGCTGTCGCCGACGACGCGGCCGTCCTCCATCGCGACGACCCGATCGGCCACGTCGATCAGCCGCTGATCGTGCGAGACGCACAGCACGGTCACCCCGTCCTCGTGCGCGGCCGTGCGCAGGAGCGCCCCGACGATCGCACCGTTCTCCTTGTCGAGGGCGCTGGTGGGTTCGTCGGCGAACACCAGCGGCGGACGTTTCGCCAGCGCGCGGGCGATCGCGACGCGCTGCTTCTCGCCACCGGAGAGCTGGTCGGGGCGGCGATCGAGGCGATGGCCGAGGCCGACCCGCTCCAGGCTGTGGCGCGCCCGTGTCATCGCCTCGTCGCGCGACAGGCCGAGCGGCCCCAGCGGCAGCATCACCTGCTGCAGCGCGCTGGCGGCCGGGAACAGGTTGAACCCTTGGAAGACGAAGCCGCAGGTCTCCAGGCGGAACGCGGTCAGCCGACGCGGCGGCAAGGCCCAGATCTCGGTCTCGCCGACCGTGACCGTGCCGGCGTCGGGCGGGGTCAGGCCGCCGAGGATCGCGAGAAGCGTGCTCTTGCCGCATCCGGACGGACCCACGACGAGGGTCATCTCGCCCGGTTGTGCCACGAAGCCGATCCCGTCCAGCGCGCGGACCCGGCCAGCACCCGTCCCGTGGGACTTCCACAGATCCGTCGCCGCGACGCTCAGACCGGACATGGCGCCCTCACCGCAACAGCATGGCGGGATCGGCGTGGCGAAGCTGCCGCAGGGCGACCAGCCCCGAGAGCAGCGCCACGCCGACGACCAGCCCGACGACCGAGGCCGCGAGGCCCGCGTCGAACTGCACCGGGACCGCGAGGAACCGCGCCAGCGCGATGGCACCCGCACCCATGGCCGCCGCCACGATCAGCCCCGCCACCGACAGCCACGCGGCCTGCGCCAGCACCACGCGCCGCAGAATGCCGTCGGGCACGCCCAGCGCCCGCAGCGTCGCGAACTCGCGGATCGAGCCGGCGACCGCCGCGGCGAGGGTCTGGCCGGTGATGACGACGCCGACCGTCAGCGCGATGGCGGAGGAAAAGGCGACGCCGACGCCGAGACCCGTCTCCAGGATCCAGTAGGCGAGCGTCCGCTCCGTCAGTTCTTCCGCCGTCCAGACCTCGAACCGGCGCGGGCCGGGGCCGTCGTTCAGCCGGTCGCGCACCCGTGCGGGATCGGCCCCGTCCTTGAGCCGCACGACGAAGTAGGCGACGTCGTCGCTCACCCGGGTCTGCGGATCCAGGAGAGAGGCCGTGCCGATCGAGGCGACCACGTTGACGGCGCCGATCCCGCGCAGGCCCGACGTCGTTGCGACCACCCGCACCCGTCGCCCCCCGATCTCCGCCATGTCGCCGACGTCAACGCCCAGCTTTTCGAGATCGGCGGCGTCCAGGATCACCGCACCCGGTTCGACCAGGAGCGCGCGCTGGGCCTTCGACAGGCGCCCGGCGAGCACCATCGCGTCGGGGTGCGGGTCGATCCCCGTCAAAACGACGCCGAGCCCGCCCCGGTCGCCGCGCGGTGCGCGCCAGTCGCCGCCGGTCCACAGCATCCGCTCGACCCGTTCGACGGCGGGGTCGCGGTGCAGCATCACCTCGACCCCGCCGGCGATCGGGCGGGCCGCATCGACCGACTGCGTGCCCGGGAATCCCACCCACAGATCCCCCCGCGACGCGGTCACGAACACCGTGATGGTCGAGAACAGGCCCAGCGTCAGCGCCACCTGCATCAGGACGAGGACGCTGGAGAAGGCGAGCGCCAGCATCGCCGGCAGGAACCGTGGCCACTCGTGCAGCAGCGTCTGACGCGCGAGCGGGACGTGCAGCCCCCTCACGGTCGCGATCCGGCGGGCGTGCAGCGGTCGGGCGACGCCGTTCGCGTCCAGGTGGTGGATTGGCTGAACAGGAAGACGCGGACCGTGAGGGTCAGCCGATCGCCGGCCGGCGCCACGCCCACATTGCGGTATGTCTCGCCGTCTTCCGGATCATAGAGCGCCGCCGCCTTCCATCCGTTCCCGTCGGGCCGGACGTCGGTGAGCACGGTCACCCCGCACAACGGAAGTCCACGGCGGGCGGGATCGGGATCCTTGGCGTTGCGGACATCCGGGCCGGCCTTCAGCCAGACGATCCGACCGCACGAGGCGGCGCCGCACGGGCCGACCTCGACGATCACGTCCTCGTCCTCCGTGAGCCACACCCCGTCGGCCGGACCGGCGGCGAGCGCCGGGCGTCCGGCGCACGCGAGAAGCAGCAGCGCCAAGCCGAAGGTGACGGCACGGCGTCCGGGACGTCCAGAGACGGGTCGGATGGGAAGGGGCTTCATGGTGGCGAGGCTCCGTTTCGGCGGGACGGCGCGCAGCCTCCTTCGCATCCCTTGCGTGGCGCTTGCGCCGATCACGCAACGCTCTCGCAAGCGCGGGTCGCGATCGTGGGGGCCTCATCCGCTGGACCGGCCGAAATGCGTCCTCGACACCTGATCTTGATGGCGCTCGCGGGCGTGGTGGCCGGCTGCGACCGGCTGGACCCGCCCGCCACGATCGCCCCGCCGGGCCTTCCCGCCGTCTGGCGGGCCATCCCGACGGGGTCCGTGCCGCCGGGGCCGCCGGACGCGGGCGCCTCGGCACCCCGGCCCGAGCGATGGTGGGACGGGTTCGACGATCCGCTCCTTTCGGACCTCGTGGCCGACGCCCTGGCCGGCAACCCCGGTGTCGCGTCGGCGGTCGCGAGGCTGGAGGCGGCGCGCGCCCTGATGCGGCCGGCGGAGGCTGCCGCCCGACCCCGGATCGACGCCACGGCGCGGCTCCAGGGCGAACGGCGCCTCGCGGGTCGCGACGGTGCCGCCGCCCTCGGGTCCCGCAGCGCGCTGCCGACCGCCCTCGCCTCGACGGAGGGGACCACCGGGACGGACCGGGCCACGATCGTCCGACAGGCCGGGTTCGACGCGTCGTGGGAGATCGACCTGTTCGGTCGTGTGGCCGCCGGGCGGACGGCCGCCGAGGCCGACGCCGGCGCCGCGACGGCGGACCTCGCCGCCGCGCGCGCGACGCTGGCGGCCGACGTCGTGCGCGCCTTCGTCGACCTGCGCACCGCCCGGACACAGGAGCGCCTGCTGGCCGAGGAGGTCGCGCTGCACAGTCGGTCGGCCGTTCTGGCGTCGCGGCGCCGCGACGCCGGCCTCGCAACCGATGCGGAGGTCGAGCGCGCGGAGGATCTTCTTGCGGCGGCCGGCACGCGCCGGTCGGAGCGCCAGGAGGCGACGGAGACCGCGTCGATCCGCCTCGCGGTGCTGACCGGCCGCACGGCGCCGGAGCCGCGATGGTCGCAGGCGGTCGGGCCGCTCCACCCGCCGCGAACGGCGCCGACGTCGCTGCCGGCCGACCTGTTGCGCGACCGTCCGGACGTGCGACGCGCCGAGGCCCGCGTTCTGGCCGCGGCGGCGCAGGTCGGCATCGCGCAAGCCGACCTTCTGCCGCGGCTGTCGCTGACGGGATCGCTGACCGCCGCTTCCAACGTCGTCGGAAACGCGCTGTCCGGTCCGGTGACGGTCCTCACCGGCGGGCCCGCCCTCACGATCCCGCTCTTC
>JBIJED010000333.1:0-4382 GCA_044343785.1 Azospirillales bacterium
GGCCGGCGGCCGGTGACGGGAAAACCGGCAGGGCCTGATCCCCCGCCGCGCGAGGGCCGTTATAGGGATCGCGCCCAGGCAACGCCACTGGATTCGTCGGTGAATGTCAGTCTTGCTGTCCTGTTTTTACCGCCCGATCCTCGGGGGGAGTCGATCTCGGCCGGGGTACGCCCGGGGTCCCCGACAGGAAAGGACCGAATTGGTCCTAATGGCTCGCCGGTCCACGCCGTCGGGCCCACATCGCGCGTCGTCGCACCATGGTGGACACCATGTCGTGGCCTCGGCGCTTCCGTCCCCCGGGCTACGTCCGAAGGGTGACCCCTCCGCCACAATACCTTCGATTGCTCATGATCTGTGCCTGCGTTCGCGGCGCGGACGATCCGACCGCGCCCGGCACCCGCACCTCCCGGTGGATCGAACCGCGGCGCGGGCGGGCACACATTTCGGCTACCGGGCGCCATTCCGACGCCCCCGATCCGAAGGACGCGACCCATGGTCCGTTCGCCCCGCCCCGTCCGGCCACCCGGCCTCCCCGCCGAATGCGAAGACGGGGTGTCGCTGCCCGATCCGCTCTGGGATGCGCTCGATGACGTCTGTCGGCGCGAAGGCGTGCGCCTGCCGGACCTTCTCGCCGGCGTCCGGCGATCGTTCGAGGACAAACCGCTGGTCGAGGCGATCGAAACCTTCGTCGCTGTCTACTTCCGTCGGATCGTCCACGCGCAGGAGCGGAACCGAACCGCGCCGCGCCACTGACCCCCGTCTCTTCACCCGGCGTCCCTTCACCCGGCCCGCCCTTCCGGGCACACTCGGCCGGTTCCGTCACCCGGAGTGCCCCGATGCGCCGCTCGGCCGCCGTGCCCGCAGGCTCCGTCCACCGCCTCGTCCTCGACAGCCGTCGCCTGGGGGCGGGCCTGCTGGGCGACGATCCCCGCCGCGCGATCCTCGTGCACGTCCCCGCCGGGCACGACGGGCGGAGCCTGCCGCTTCTGGTGGACCTCGTCGGCTTCATGAGCGGCGGCCCGTCCCACGCGAACTGGAAGAACTTCGGCGAGAACCTTCCCGAACGGCTCGACCGCCTGGTCCACGAGGGACGGATGGCGCCGTGCGTCGTCGCCATGCCCGACTGCTTCACGCGCCTCGGCGGCAACCAGTACGTCAACTCGGCCGCCATGGGCCCCTGGATGGACGTGATCTGCGACGAGGTCGTGCCGCTGGTCGAAGGATCGTTCGGCTGCGGCGGCGCGGGGCGGCGGGGCGTCTTCGGGAAGAGCTCGGGCGGCTACGGGGCTCTCGTCCACGCGATGCTGCGGCCCGACGTCTGGTCGGCGGCGGCCTGCCACTCGGGCGACATGGGTTTCGAATGGGTCTATCTGCCGGACATGCCGGCGACGCTGCGCGTGCTGGCGAAGCACGATTTCTCGCCCGAGCGCTTCCTCGGCCACGTCGAGGCCGCCGCGGCGCGCAAGCTCGACGGGCGGGACACCCACGCGCTGATGATCCTCGCCATGGCGGCGACCTACGATCCCGACCCGTCGGTCTTCTGCGGCATCCGCCTGCCGGTGACGCTCGACACCTGCGAGATCATCCCCGACCGCTGGGCCAACTGGCTCGCCTGGGACCCGCTGACGCTGGCGCCCGAGCATCTGGACGCGCTCCGGTCGATGAAGGCCCTGTTCGTCGATTGCGGCGACCGCGACCAGTACAATCTCGTCCACGGCGCGCGGCGGCTCCACGCCATTCTCGGCCGCGGCGGCGTACCCCATCGGTACGAGGAGTTCCCGGACGACCATTCCGGGATCGACTACCGGATGGACGAGAGCCTGCCCGCCCTCGCCGCCGCCCTCAGCGCCTGAGCCGGTCGAGCACCGCGTCCAGCTGGTCGAGCGTGGCGTAATGGACGGTGAGGGTGCCGCCGGC
This sequence comes from Azospirillales bacterium, assembly GCA_044343785.1. Lineage (GTDB taxonomy): Bacteria > Pseudomonadota > Alphaproteobacteria > Azospirillales > Azospirillaceae > CANGXM01. The sequence goes on from JBIJED010000333.1 coordinate 1,918, forward strand.
GGCCCCGTGCGCGATCGTCACCTTGAGACCGAGCGCACGCGTCAACTCCGCCTCCAGCGCCGCGGTGTCGGTGTCGTTCGCGGGCTCGGGCGCCCGGCGCCGTGGCGCCGCCGCCGTCCGGGCGAGAAGCTCCGTCTGCCGGACGTTCAGGCCCTTGCGCACGACGTCGGCCGCCGCCGCCGCCGGATCGGGCAGGGCGAGGAGGGCGCGGGCGTGGCCCGCCGTCAGCGCGCCGTCGGCCACCATGCCCTTCACCCCGTCGGGCAGGCCCAGAAGGCGGAGCGCGTTGGCGATGTGGCTCCGGCTCTTGCCGACGATGCGGGCGACCACCTCCTGCGTGTGGCCGAACTCGTCGATCAGGCGGCGATAGCCGTCGGCCTCGTCGATGGCGTTCAGGTCCTCCCGCTGCACGTTCTCGACGATGGCCGCCTCGAGCGCCTCGCGGTCGGACATTTCGCGCACCAGCGCCGGCACCTCGTGCTGCCCGGCCAGCTGGGCCGCGCGCCAGCGCCGCTCGCCGGCGACGATCTCGTAGCGCTCCGGTCCCGTCTGCCGGACGATGAGCGGCTGGAGCACGCCGCGCTCGCGGATCGATTCCGCGAGCTGCGCCACCGTCTCCTCGTCGAAGCGACGCCGGGGCTGGTACTTGCCCGGCTCCAGGAATTCGATCGGCAGCGCCTGCACCGTGTCCGCCGGCGCGCCCGCCCCGTCGTCGCCGAACAGCGCCGAGAGACCGCGCCCCAGCCCGCGCCGTTTCGGTTCGTCGATCATTCGCCCAGGCCCTTCCTGCGACCGGTCACGCCGGCACCGTGACCGGGCGTCGGTCGCGCTTCAGCATCTCGCCCGCCAGTTGGATGTAGGCCAGCGAGCCGGGACATTTCGCATCGTAGATCAGCACCGGCTTGCCGTGCGACGGCGCCTCCGACACGCGGACGTTCCGCGGGATGACGGTGTCGAAGACCTTGTCGCCGAAAAAGCCGCGGACGTCGGCGGCCACCATGTCGGACAGGTTGTTCCGCTTGTCGTACATGGTGAGCACGACGCCCTGGATGTCGAGCTGCGGGTTGAAGGTGCGCTGCGTCCGCTCGATCGTGCGGACCAGCTGCGACAACCCTTCGAGGGCGTAGAACTCGCACTGGAGCGGCACCAGCACCGAATCGGCCGCCACCAGCGCGTTGAGCGTCAGCAGGCCGAGCGCCGGGGGGCAGTCGATCATCACATAGTCGTAGGGCAGCGAACCGGCGAACGCCTCCCGCAGCCGGTACTCCCGCCGGTCGGTGCCGACCAGTTCCAGCTCGGCGCCCGAGAGGTCCTGGGTCGCGGTGATGATCGAGAGGTTCGGGATGGCCGTGGGCATCGTCGCCGCCGACGCGGCCTTGCCCGCGAACAGCAGGTGATAGGTGCCCATGCGCCGCCGGTTCCGGTCGATGCCGAGGCCGGTCGAGGCGTTGCCCTGCGGGTCGAGGTCGACGACCAGGACGCGCTTGTCCGCCGCCGCGAGCGCGGTCGCGAGATTGATCGTCGTCGTGGTCTTTCCGACCCCGCCCTTCTGGTTGGCGACGGCCAGGATGTGCGGGCGATGGGACGGCATCGCAAAGGGGGCGGTCATGGCTTCAGCGCTCCGCGCCTGACGAACGTCCCGGGTCCGTCCGCGCGACGCCCTTCAACCGCAGGATGCGGCCGGACGGATCGCTGCGGCTCGGAAGGGGATCCGCAGCCATTGTCCAAGTCCCCGCCGCCGCGGTCAATTCATCATCGCTCCGCGCCCCCTTCAGGAAGAGACAGAGCCCCCCCGGCGCGAGGTGCGGCGCCGCCCAGCCGAGCAGCCGATCGACCGGCGCGAGCGCCCGTGCGGTCACCACATCGGCACCCAGCGGCGGAACGGCCTCGATCCGCGCGGCGTGGATGGTCGCCTTGGTGCCCGTCGCCCGGGCCACCTCGCGCAGGAAGGCGCATTTGCGCTGGTCGCTCTCGACCAGATGGACATCGGGCGCGCCGAGGATGGCGAGAACGAGGCCGGGGAAGCCGCCGCCGCTGCCCAGATCGACGAGCCGGCGCGCCTCCGCCGGGATCAGGGGCGACAGCTGGGCCGAATCGAGCATGTGCCGTCGCCACAGATCCGGTAGCGTCGAGGGCGCCACCAGGTCGATGCGCGCCGTCCATTTCACGAGCAGGTCGGCGTAGGTCCGCAACCGCTCCAGCGTTTCACGTGAAACACCCGTCTCCGCCGCGAACCCCTCGGGGCCGAGCGCCGCCGGACCCATCGTCAGCCCGCCACCCGCATCGGCCGACGCTTCACGTGACGCAGAAGGGCGGTGAGCGCCGCCGGGGTCACCCCGGGAATCCGCGCCGCGGCCCCGAGCGTCGCGGGCCGCACCGTGCCGAGCGTCTGCCGCATCTCCGCCGACAGGCTGCCGACCGCCCCGTAGTCGAGATCCGCCGGAAGGCCCAGCGCCTCGTCGCGG
>JBIJED010000335.1:0-4371 GCA_044343785.1 Azospirillales bacterium
GGCTGAAGCCCACACGCCTGTCCGAGGGGCTGCTGGGCGAGGTGATCGACGTCGCCCGCCGCTACGCCAACCGCTGCGACACGGCGAAGGTCGTCGCGACCAGCCGCTGGTGACATCAATACACAATTTTGACGGGAATTTTCGGGTCTGTCACACGTGAAAACGGCGGCCCAATCCCGGGCCGCCGTTCAACCGGAAGGAGAAGCCCATGAAACGGATGGGCGCCTTCCTGTGCATCAGGTTACGAATCGGGCGGATGCAGATCCGGCTGACCGTGGCCTGGTGACAGGGGGCCGGGGTGTCATGAGCACCCCGGTTCCCGTGAACACAATAGCATCGCGCCACCCCAGGTGGAATGCCTCTCCCGCACCGAACCCATCCCGCCCTGCCGGTCACCCCGGGGGAACGAGACGCGCCCGGGCCTCGGCCGTCACCGCGCGCGTCAGCCGGTCGAGCAGCCCCGCGCCGAGGCGCACCGCCTGCCAATGGAGCGGCACGTCCAGCGGTCGCCCGGGGAGAAGTTCGACCAGACGTCCCGCGGCGAGGTGCGGCCCGGCGAGGGCGAGCGGGTTCATCGCCCAGCCGAGCCCCAGGAGCGCGCCTTCGAGAAAGCCCTGCGCGGACGGGACCCAGTGGGTCGGCGCGTCGAGGTCGACGCCCGCCCGCTCCCGGGCCCAGCGGTCCTGCAGGCGGTCGTGCCCGTCGAACCGCAGGATGGGCGCGCGGGAGAGGGCCGCGGCGTCGACGCCGTCGGCGAAATGGCGCCGGTGGAACCCGGGGCTGGCGACGGCGACGTAGCGCAGCGATCCCAGCGGCCGGATGCGGCAGCCCGGCACCGGGACCGGGTCCGCCGTCACGGCGGCCACCACCTCTCCTGACCGCAACCGGTCGGCCGTCCGGCCCTCGTCGTCGAGGGCGAGGTCGAGCAGCGCATCGGTCGCCGCCGCGAACCGGGCGGCCGCAGGCATGAACCACGCCGCGAGGCTGTCCGCGTTCACCGCGACGCGGACGGTCGGGCGGACCGGACCTGCCCCGTCCGACGGCGGGACGACCGGGGCGAGATCGCCCTCCAGAAGCCGCACGCGCTCCAGGTGGGCGATCAGCCGGGTGCCGAGGCCCGTGGCGACGGGCGGCTGGCCGCGCACGACGAGGATGCCCCCGACGCGCTCCTCCAGCGCCCGCACCCGCTGGGAGACGGCCGAGGGCGTGACGCCGAGCCGGGCGGCGGCCCTCTCGAACCCCCCTTCGCGCACGACGGCGGCCAGGGTGGCCAGCGCGGGATAGTCGAGCATCTTCAGTCCAGCTTAATCCACGTCAGTCGATTGAGTTTCCCTTCCGGCGCCCTCGTCGGCAAGGGTCGCGTCCATGACCGATCCCGTCCTCGTCGCCGCGCTGAACGGCCTCGCCCTCTCCGCCGCGCTCATCGTCGCCATCGGCGCGCAGAACGCCTTCGTCCTGCGCCAGGGGCTCCTGCGCCGGCACGTGGGACCCGTCGTCCTGTTCTGCGCCACGGCGGACGCGATCCTGATCGCCGCCGGCGTCGCCGGGATCGGCTCGCTGCTCGAACGGCTGCCGGGCCTGGCACCCGCGCTGACGCTGGGTGGGGCGGCGTTCCTCCTCTGGTACGGCGCGGGCGCGCTTCGCCGCGCGCTGCGGCCGGGCGTCCTGGTCGCCGGGCCGGCGGACGCGGACGGGACGCTGGCGGCGACGCTCGCCCGCACGGCGGCCTTCACGCTTCTCAACCCCCACGTCTATCTCGACACGGTCCTCCTCGTCGGCTCGGTCGGGGCGGCCCAGCCCGAGGGGACCCGGGTCGCGTTCGTCGCCGGCGCGGCCGTGGCGAGCGCGCTCTGGTTCGCGGCGCTCGGCTTCGGCGCCCGTTTGCTCGCGCCGCTGTTCGCGCGCCGGGCGGCGTGGCGCGTCCTCGATGGCGCGGTGGGCGCCACCATGCTGGCGCTGGCCGGGGGTCTCCTTCTGCGCACCCTCCCCTGACGGACCTGCCCGGCGGGGCGCACGGCGAACTCACGCTGTGGTGACTGGCCTTCGGCCGCCGGTCGACCGACATTGCCCCCATGACAGACGCTCCCCCGCCCGACGACCGGACCGCGCGTGCAGCCGGCCTGCTGCGATGGCTGCCCCTCGGCCTCATCGCGGCGGCGGCGGCGGCGCTGTTCGCGACCGGCGCCCACCTGGACCTCACGCTCGACACGTTGGCCGCCCATCGGGCCGAACTCAGCGCCTTCGTCGACGCCCGCCCCACCGCGGCCGCCGCCGGTTTCGCCACGCTGTACGCGGCGACGATCGCGCTCGGCCTGCCGATCGCGGTCCTGTTCACGGTCGGCGGCGGGCTCCTGTTCGGAACCGTGGGCGGCGGCATCCTCTCCGTCCTCGGCGCGACGCTCGGGTCGCTCGGGGTTTTCCTCGCCGCGCGGACGGCGGCGGGCGACACGATCGCGCGCCGGGCGGGTCCGCGGCTTCGGACCTTCGAGGCGGGGTTCCGGCGCGACGCCTTCGCCTATCTCCTCGTGCTCCGGCTCTTGCCGCTGTTCCCCTTCTGGCTGGTGAACATCGTGCCGGCGGCCCTGGGCGTGCGGCTGCGGACCTTCGCCGCGGCGACCGCGATCGGCATGCTGCCGGGCGCGTTCGTCTACGCCGCCGTCGGCGCGGGGCTGGGTTCGGTGATCGACCAGGGCGGGCGACCGGATCTCGGCATCCTGTTCACGCCTGAGGTGCTCCTCCCGATCCTCGGGCTCGCCCTGCTCGCCCTGCTGCCGGTCGTCGTGCGCCGCTTTCGCCGGACGGACCCGGCATGAGCCGCATCGACGCCGACCTCTGCGTGATCGGCGCCGGGTCGGGCGGGCTGTCGGTCGCGGCGGGTGCCGCGCAGATGGGCGCCCGGACGGTGCTGATCGAGCGCGCGGCGATGGGGGGCGACTGCCTCAACGTCGGCTGCGTGCCGTCGAAGGCGCTGATCGCGGCGGCGAAGGCGGCCGAGGCGGTGCGGACTTCCGGTCGCTTCGGCATCCGGGCCGGGGCGCCCGCGGTCGATTTCCCCGCCGTCATGGCGCACGTCCGCGACGTCATCGCCGGCATCGCCCCGCACGACGGGCAGGCGCGGTTCGAGGGGCTGGGCGTCACGGTGCTCCGCGCGACCGCCCGCTTCACCGGCCGCGACACGGTCGCGACCGACGCGGGCGACACCGTGCGGGCCCGGACCTTCGTGATCGCCACCGGCTCGCGCCCCCGGGTACCCGACCTGCCGGGCCTCGACCGCGTGCCCTTCCTCACGAACGAGACGCTGTTCGACCTCGATGCGTCGCCCGACCACCTGCTCGTGCTGGGCGGTGGGCCGATCGGGTGCGAGATGGCGCAGGCGTTCCGACGCCTGGGCGCCCGCGTGACCGTCCTCCAGAAGGGCTCGATCCTGCCGCGGGAGGACCCGGACCTCGTCGCGGTCGTCCGCGCCCGCATGGCGGCGGACGGGGTGGACCTGCGCGAGGGGGTGACGGTCTCGGCCGCGGAGCCCGACGCGGCCGGCGTCGCGCTTCGGATCGCGGGGCCGGACGGGCCGGCGACGGTGACGGGCTCCCACCTCCTCGTCGCGGTCGGCCGCGTCGCCGACCTCGACCGGCTCGACCTCGCGGCGGCGGGGGTGCAGCGCAAGCCGTCCGGCGTCTGGGTCCACCCCGGGCTGCGGACCACCAACCCGCGCATCTGGGCGATCGGCGACGCGGTCGGCGGGCTCCAGTTCACCCACGTCGCCGGGCACCAGGCGGGCATCGTGCTGCGTCAGGCGCTGTTCCGCCTGCCGGCCGCCTTCGACCCGCGCGCCGTGCCGCGGGTGACCTACACCGCGCCCGAACTGGCGCAGGTGGGCCTCACCGCGGAGGAGGCGGCGGAGCGGTCGGCGAACTTCAGGGTGCTGACATCGCCCTTCGCCGACAACGACCGGGCGCGGACCGAGCGGGAGACCGACGGCCTCGTCAAGCTGGTGGTGCGTGAGAACGGCGAGGTGCTGGGTGCGGGCATCGTCGGGGCGCACGCGGGCGAGCTGATCCACGCCTGGACGCTCGCCGTGGCGCGGCGGATGCGGGCAGGGGCGATGGCGCAGACCATCGCCCCCTATCCCACGCTGGCCGAGGCGGGCAAGCGGGCGGCGGGGTCGTTCTTCACGCCCCGCCTGTTCGGCCCCGGCGTCCGGCGGCTGGTGCGGCTGCTGGGGCGGTTGCCGGGGTAGGGAGCGCAGATACCGGTTTCGGCTCGCTTCGGTCTGCTCCCGGCACCCCCTCTCCCTGTCCCTCCCCCCCGTTCCGGTGGGGAGGGGACGCTGCGTAGAATTCACTCCCCTCGCCCCCTTCAGGGGGAGAGGGG
>JBIJED010000336.1:0-4358 GCA_044343785.1 Azospirillales bacterium
CGCGGCCGTCAGAGGCCAGCGCCACGATCACGTGGCCGGGCCGGACGCCCGACGCGTCGATCACCGCCTCGCGCCGCATCCGCACGGCGATGGTGCTGTCGATGACGACGGTGCGGACGAGGTCGCCGATGTCGGCCGTCTCCCCGCCGCAGAGATCCATCCGCAGGCCCTGCCCGCCCAGCATCGCGGCGAAATCGGCGTGGCCGGCGACGATCTCGGCCAACGCCTCGGCGCCGACGAAGCGGGGATTGCGCCCGATGGGGTTGGAGACGACCCAGGGCCCGGCCGCACCGACGCACAGCAGGTCGTCGGTGTTCATGACGAGGCTGTCCTGCGGCAGCGTCCGCCACCAGCGCACGCTCCCCGTCTCGACCGCCATCAGGTGGGCGACGATCGACTTCGACCCCACGCCGTCGGCGTGCAGCGCCACGCACATCGCGGGGTCGCCGCCCAGATGGTCGGGCAGCAGGCGGCAGAAGGCGCCGGGGAAGAGGCCGGGATCGAGTGCTGCGACCGCCCGGTGGACGTCGGGCTTGTCGGGCGAGACGCCCCGCATCTCGTAGGTGATCGGGTCCGCCATGGCTCCGGCCGGAGGGGGGGAGGAAGGGCGCGGAGCATGCCACGGGGGGGCGCGGTCGGCAACGCGACGGGGCGCACGGGATCTGATATCGTCCGTCACCGGCGACGCGAACGGAGTGGCGTTACATGGAGACGCTCGACAGGATCGTCCGGCGCCCTGGGGTGATGGGCGGCAAGGCGTGCATCCGGGGCACCCGCGTCACCGTCGGGATGGTGGTGGGCATGATCGGTGCGGGAGCCGACGTCGGCGAGGTGGTCGCGGAATACCCCTATCTCGAGCGGGAAGACGTCCTTCAGGCGTTGCGGTACGCGGCTTGGCGCAGCGAGGAACGCGAGATCGATCTGGCGAGCGCGTGGGGATTCTCGTCGACATGAACCTGTCACCCGCATGGGTGGACAGGTTGGCGGACGCAGGGTTCGATGCGGTCCATTGGATGACGGTGGGGCCGGCCGATGCGGCCGACATCACGATCATGGATTGGGCGTGCCGCGAAGGCCGCATCGTCCTGACCCACGATCTCGATTTCGGCTCGATCCTGGCCGTCACCCGAGGGACGGCGCCGAGCGTCGTTCAGATCCGCTCCGCCGACGTCCGGCCCGCCGCGATCGCCGATGTCGTCAACGGCTTGCTGAGGTCGCTGGCGCGAGACATCGAAGAGGGGGCGCTGGTCACGATCGAGCCCGGTCGCACCCGCTCGCGGCTTCTGCCGTTGCGCGACAGGCCGGCCTGACCGGCGCCCTACCGCCGCCCTACCGCCGCCGCAGCGGCGGGTCCCGCGTGAGCCCCTTCGCGGCGAGCGCCGCCTCGTAGGCGGCCCAGATCTCGGCCTGCCGAGCGCCCAGCCCGTGGAGCCAGTCCCAGGTGAAGAGGCCGCTGTCGTGGCCGTCGTCGAAGGCGATCCGCACGGCGTAGTGGCCGACGGGCTCGATCCGTGCGATCCCCACCGAGCGCTTGCCGCCGATGGTGGTCTTCTGTCCCGGTCCGTGGCCCTGGATCTCGGCCGACGGGCTCTCCACCCGCAGCAGTTCGGCCGGCAGGTCGAAGGTCACCCCGTCGTCGAAGGCGACGGCGAGGACGCGGTCCTCGCGCCGGTAGCGGATCTCGGTCGGGCGCGGGCTCATGGGCCGTGCTCAGGGAGCGAGCGACCGCGCCTCGTCGACGAGCATGATGGGGATGCCGTCGCGGATGGGGTAGGCCAGCTTCGCCTTCTCGCTGATCAGCTCCTGGCGGTCCGCGTCGTAGCGCAGCGGGCCCTTGCTGAGCGGGCAGACCAGGATCTCCAGCAGTTTGGGATCGACCCGGTGCATCGCACCGGCCGGCTTGGCGTCGTCCATTTCGTTCACGTCCCCCGACGATGACGGCCCGGGATCAGTGCCGGGCCCCTTCCGCGGTGCCGCCTTCCAGCACCGCCATCTCGATCAGCGCGATCAGCGCGCGGGCCCGCGCCTCGAGGTCGCGCGCCTCCAGCAGGGCCTGCTTCTCGGTCGGCGCGAACGGGCAGATCATGGCGAGCGAGGTCACGAGCCGGTCGTCCGGCGTCGCCTCGATCGCGTCCCAGTTGGCCGAGAGCTCCTGCTGCCTGAAGTAGGTCTTCAGCCCGGTGATCAGCCGCGAACGGTCGACGGACCCGCTCGGCGGTTCCGGATCGCAGTCCTCGCGGAACGCCGACCAGTCCGGCACCACGCGGCGGTAGCCGCGGCAGGGTTGCAGCTCCGTCGTCGCCGTGAAGCGGCAGACGCCGGTGAGGGTGATGAGGACCCGCCCGTCGTCCGTCTCGGCGAACTGGGTGATCCGCCCCGCGCAGCCGGTGGGGAAGATGGGAGGACTGCGCGCCGTCCGCGCGGCGTCGGTCGGCTGCACCATCCCGATGAGCCGGTGCGACGCCAGCGCGTCGTCCACCATCGCGACGTAGCGCGGCTCGAAGATGTTGAGCGGCAGCCGCCCGCGCGGGAGCAGCAGCACCCCCGCGAGGGGGAACACCGGCAGGTCCCCGGGGAGGGATTCGAAGTGCGTCACGAACAGTCGGTCGCTCATGGAAGGGACATAGGCCGGGTGGGCGCCCCGCACAGGGCATCCTCCGAACGGCGGTGTCCGCGCCGGCGTTCCGCGCCGCGTCCACCCCCGGCCCCGTCAGCTGAACAGGAGCGCGGACAGGCGCCGGCGGGCCTGGATGGTCAGCTTGTCGGTGGGGCCGAACGCCTCGAACAGCTTGACCAGCTGCTTGCGGGCCGCCTGTTCGTTCCAGTCCCGGTCCCGCTTCACGAGGTCGAGAAGTTCGTCCACCGCCGCCTCCCGCCGCCCGGCGGCGAAATGGGCCATGGCGAGATCGTAGCGCGCCTCGTGGTCGTCCGGGTCGCGGGCGAGGCGCCGCTCGAGGTCGGCCACCGAGCCCACCTGCGCCGTCTGGCCCAGGAGGTCGAGGGCGGCGCGCACCGAGACGATCTCGGCGTGGGTCGCGATCTCCTTCGGCGCCTGGTCGAGGAAGGCCTTGGCGTCGTCCACACGGTTCGCCGCCATCAGGCAGCGCACGAGGCCGGCGTGGGCGGGGGCGTTGGCCGGCTCGACCTCGAGCACCTGGCGGTAGATCTCGCTGGCGGTCTGGGGGTCGCCCTCCTCGAGGATCTGCTTCGCCTCGGCGAGCGCCGCCTCGATGTCGTCGGCGCCCGGCGGGCCGCCGGCCATGCCGACGAGCCGGTCGACCCACTGCTTGATCTGGCTCTCGGGCAGGGCGCCGACGAAGGCGTCGACCGGCCGCCCCTGGAAGAAGGCGTAGACGGCGGGGATCGACTGCACCCGAAGCTGGCCGGCCACCGCCGGATTCTCGTCGGTGTTGATCTTGACGAGCTTGACCGCGCCGCGGGCCGCCTTGACCACCTTCTCGATGATCGGGCCCAGCTGCTTGCACGGGCCGCACCAGGGCGCCCAGAAGTCGACGATCACGGGTACGGTCTTCGACGCCTCGATCACGTCCGCCATGAAGCTGCGGTCGGTCCCGTCCTTGATCACGTCGACGGGGGCCGCGGGCGCGGCGCCGGGGATGTTCAGGAGCGACATCGGCCTCGTGTCCCTGGTGTCGGCCGCCGGGATGGGCCGACCGGTCGTTTACATGATCGCTGCGCCGTCGCACCGCAACCCGGGCGCGCCGCCGGCGCCCTCATCCGGCGCGTCGCGGAAGGTCCACCACCTGCGGCTCGTGCCCGGTGGCGCGCAGGAAGGCGAGGAGGCCGTCGGGCGACACCGCGGTCGTGCGGTCGTTGACCAGCGGATGATAGTTGAGCGGATCGTGCGCGAGCATCGCGCGCTCGAGGACGACAGTGACGCGGCCGGCGGTGTCGTTGATCGCGGCGAAGGGCGTGACCGATCCCGGGCGCACGCCCAGCACCTCGAACAGCAGGTCCGGACGCCCGAAGGACACGCGGGCCGACCCCATCGCGGCCGGCAGGCCCTTGAGGTCGACCGGCGTCTCCTCCAGCGCGACCACGAGCCAGAGCCGGTCCTTGGCGTCCTTGAGGAACAGGTTCTTGCAGTGCCCGCCGGGCAGTTCGCCACGCAGCGCCCGCGACTCCTCCACCGTGAAGACCGGCGGGTGGGTGACGGTGCGGTTCGCGACGCCCAGCGCGTCGAGCCGTGCGAGGAGGGCCTCGGGCGAGGTGGGGAGCGGCGGGAGCGTCTCGACGGAAATGATGGGGTCGGGGGGCGGGGCGGACATGGCGGACCGGTGCGGAGGACCAGCGGATGCGCCGGATTGGAAAGGCGGGACGGGGCCGCGGGCAAGCCC
>JBIJED010000342.1:0-4314 GCA_044343785.1 Azospirillales bacterium
CGTGCTCGGCATGGGCAAGTTCAACCGCGTGCTCGACATCGACTACGAGAACCGCACCGCGACCGTCCAGCCGGGCGTCACCAACCTCGGCATCACCTGGGCGGTGCAGGGGGAGGGGTTCTACTACGCCCCCGACCCCTCCTCGCAGATCGCCTGCACGATCGGCGGGAACGTGGCGGAGAACTCCGGCGGGGTGCACTGCCTGAAGTACGGGCTGACGACGAACAACGTGCTGGGCGTCGAGATGGTGCTGATGGACGGCACCGTGATCCGCCTGGGCGGCAAGCACCTCGATGCCGAGGGCTACGACCTCCTCGGCCTGATGGTGGGTTCCGAGGGGCTGCTGGGCGTTGTGACGGAGGTCACCGTCCGCATCCTGCCAAAGCCGTCGACCGCGCGTGCGGTGCTGATCGGGTTCCCGTCGAGCGAGCAGGCGGGCGACTGCGTGGCCGCCATCATCGCGGCCGGCATCATTCCCGGCGGGATGGAGATGATGGACCGCCCCGCCATCCACGCGGCCGAGGCCTTCGTGAACGCGGGCTATCCGCTCGACGTCGAGGCGCTGCTGATCGTCGAACTCGACGGTCCGGCGGAGGAGGTGGACGCGCTCTGCGCCCGGGTCGACGCGATCGCGCTGGCCAACGGCGCCGTCTCCTCCCGCCTGTCCAACTCGGAAGAGGAGCGGATGGCCTTCTGGGCGGGCCGGAAGGCGGCCTTCCCGGCGGTCGGCCGCATCAGCCCAGATTACTACTGCATGGACGGGACGATCCCGCGGAAGGCACTGCCGACCGTGCTGCGCCGGATGACGGAGATGTCCGAGACCCACGGGCTGCGGGTCGCCAACGTCTTCCATGCGGGCGACGGCAACCTGCATCCGCTCATCCTCTACGACGCGAACGTGCCGGGCGAGCTGGAGCGGGCGGAGGCGTTCGGGTCCGACATCCTGCGCCTGTGCGTGGAGGTGGGCGGCGTGCTGACGGGCGAACACGGGGTGGGCGTGGAAAAGCGCGACCTGATGACCGACCAGTTCAGCCAAGCCGACCTCGACCAGCAGATCCGGGTGAAGTGCGCCTTCGATCCGGACCATCTGCTGAACCCCGGCAAGGTGTTCCCCAAGCTGCACCGCTGTGCCGAGATGGGGCGGATGCACGTCCACCGGGGCCAGGTGGCCTTCCCCGACCTGCCGCGGTTCTGAGCCCATGACCGTGTTCTCTCCGAAGGACGCCGCCGGCGTCCTCGAAATCGTCCGCTGGGCCGCGGCCGAGGAGGAGGCGCTGGAGCTTCTGTGCGGCGGCAGCCGCCGCGCCCTCGGCCGGCCGGTGCAGACCGCCCACACCCTCGACCTTTCGGGCCTGTCGGGCGTCGTCGCCTACGAGCCGGAGGAGCTGGTGCTGACGGCGCTGCCCGGCACGCCGATGGCGGAGATCGGGGCGCTGCTGGCGTCGCGCGGACAGCAGCTTGCGTTCGAGCCGCCGGACTGGGGCCCGCTGCTGGGCGGACCGGCCGGGCGCGGGACGCTGGGCGGCACGCTCGCGACCAACCTCGCCGGGCCTCGGCGCCTCACGGCCGGGGCGGCGCGGGACCATTTCCTCGGCTTCGCCGCCGTCAGCGGTCGGGGCGAGGCGTTCAAGGCCGGCGGCAAGGTCGTCAAGAACGTCACCGGCTACGACCTGATGAAGCCGATGGCCGGCTCCTTCGGCACGCTCGCGGCGTTCACCGAGGTGACGGTGAAGGTGCTGCCGGCGCCCGAATGCGTCCGCACCCTTGTCGTCGGGGGTCTCGACGACGCGGCCGCGATCCGGGCCATGGCGGCGGCGATGAAGAGCCCGCACGAGGTCTCGGCCGCGGCGCACCTGCCGGCCGGTCCGTCGGCGGGCGGGGTGGCGGGGCCGGCGACGGCGCTGCGGCTGGAGGGGTTCGAGGCGTCGGTGGGGCCGCGCGCCGCTGCACTCGCCCGCGTGCTCGCCCCCTTCGGCCCGGTCGGGGCGCTGGAGACCGACGCGTCGCGCCGCCTCTGGGCCGCGGTGCGGGACGTGGAGCCCTTCGCGGCCGAGCCGGCGCGGACGGTCTGGAAGCTGTCGGTCGCGCCGTCGGAAGGGGCGGCCGTCGCCGCGCGGATCGCAGCGCAGGTCGACGCGCGGGCCTTCTACGACTGGGCGGGCGGGCTCGTCTGGCTTTCGGTCGCGGGTGCGGGCGACGGCGGGGCTGCGGTCGTCCGCGGCGCGCTGCGGAACGGGCACGCCACGATGATCCGCGCGCCGGAACCGGTCCGCGCCGCGGTGCCGCCCTTCCACCCGCAGGAACAAGCGCTGGCGGCGCTGTCGGCCCGGGTGAAGGCCAGCTTCGACCCGCGCGGCATCCTCAACCCCTCGCGCATGGTGGCGGGGCGATGAGCGAGCGTTGCGTCACCACCCTCTACAACGGGGCCTGCCCCGTCTGCCGGACGGAGATCCACCACTACCGGCGGATCGACGAGCGCCGCGGCGGGCGCCTCGTGTTCGCGGATATCGTCGCCGACCCGGACGCGGCCGGGGCGCTCGGCCTCGACCGGGAGGACGTGAAGCGCCGCCTCCACGTGCTCGACCGCGAGGGGCGGCTCCACGTCGGGGTCGACGGCTTCCTCGTCCTCTGGCGCGAGCTGCCGGGCTATCGCTGGCTCGGCCGCGTCGTCGGCCTGCCCGGCGTGCGGACCGTCGCCGCCCTCGTCTACGACCATGTTCTGGCGCCGATCCTCTACGCCGCGCAGAAGCGGCGGGAGCGGCGAGCGGGGATCGCCTGATGCAGACCAGCTTCACCGCCGAGCAGCTCGCCGACCCCGACGTCGCGGAGAGCGAGACGATCCTGCGCAAGTGCGTGCACTGCGGCTTCTGCACCGCCACGTGCCCGACCTACGTGCTGCTGGGCGACGAGCTCGACAGCCCGCGCGGGCGCATCTACCTGATCAAGGGGATGCTCGAGCGGAACGAGCCGGCGACGCCCGAGGTGGTGAAGCACGTCGACCGCTGCCTGTCGTGCCTGTCGTGCATGACCACGTGCCCGTCCGGCGTCCATTACCAGCATCTGGTCGACCACGCCCGCCACCACATCGCCGAGACCTATGTCCGGCCCTGGCCCGAGCGGGCGGTGCGGCGGCTCCTGGCCTTCCTGCTCCCGCGCCCGGTTCCGCTCCGATTCGCGATGGCGGCGGCGAAGGTGGCGCGGCCGTTCCGCGATCTCTTCCCGCGCATCCTGCGCCCGATGCTCGACCTCGCGCCGAGGCGCATCCACGCGCCGAGCTGGGCCGACCGGCCCGGCGCCTTCCCGGCCGAGGGGGCGCGGCGGATGCGGGTGGCACTGCTCACCGGCTGCGCCCAGCAGGCGCTGGCGCCGGCGATCAACGAGGCGACGGTGCGCCTCCTCACCCGCCACGGGATCGAGGTGGTGGTGGCGCCGACCGGCTGCTGCGGGGCGCTCGTCCACCACATGGGGCAGACGGGCCCCGCGCTCGCGGCGGCGCGGGCCAACGTCGACGCCTGGTGGCGCGAGGTGGAGGGCGCGGGGCTCGACGCCATCGTCGCCAACGCGTCCGGCTGCGGCACGCAGCTGAAGGACTACGGGTTCATGCTCCGCAACGACCCGGCCTATGCGGAGAAGGCGGCGCGGGTCTCGGCGCTGGCCAAGGACGTGAGCGAGGTGATCGCGGCGGCGGGCATCGCGGCACCGGTGCGCGCGACGGGGCAGACGGTCGCCTATCACTCGGCCTGCTCGCTCCAGCACGGGCAGAAGGTGCGCATGGCACCCAAGGAGCTTCTGGCGAAGGCGGGATTCACGGTGAAGGAACCGGCGGAGGCCCACCTTTGCTGCGGCTCGGCCGGGACCTACAACCTGCTGCAGCCGGAGATCGCAGGCCGGCTGAAGGAGCGCAAGGTGGCGAACATCGAGCGGACCCGGCCGGACGTGATCGCCGCCGGCAACATCGGCTGCATGACCCAGATCGCGTCGGGGACCGGCGTGCCGGTGGTGCACACGGTCGAGCTGCTGGACTGGGCGACCGGAGGGCCGCTGCCGGACGCGTTGAAGGACGCGGCGGGGTTCGCTGGAGGTACTCGCTGATGAAGAATCCGATTCTGGTGACCAGAAAGGATGACGACCAAGCATCGGTCAGGCTTCAGGCGTTCGTGAATCCAACGCAGGGCGAGCCATTAGGTCGGCCAAATCGTTGATAGAAAGTCATTGATCAGGATGACGATTAATCAGTTAAGCCAAGTATAATGGTAACCGTCAAGGAATGTCAGGAACAGGAATTTTACACTCCAGCCGAGCGCGTATAGGCGC
>JBIJED010000343.1:0-4301 GCA_044343785.1 Azospirillales bacterium
GCCCCCTCGATCCAGCCGACGAGGCCCACGCGGTCCGCGGCGCTCCACCCCTCCAGCCCGCCGATCAGGGCGAGGCACTGGACCCCGTTGTAGGTGCCCGGCAGCAGCACGCCCGGCCAACGGGCGGGGTCGTGCGCCCCGCTGATCCGCATCACGCCCTGCGGCAGGCCCGGGGCCTGCATCGCGGCCAGCCAGTCGAGGGTCGCGCGGCGCGCCGCCTCGATCCGCCGTTCGAGCGCCGTCGGCCCGGCGTCGTCCAGAAGCGCCGTCATCCCTTCACCGCTCCCGAGGCCATGCCTTCCATCACGCGTTTCTGGGCGAAGACGAACAAGATCGCCGGCGGCAGGGTGGTGATGGCGGCCAGCGCCATGATCCCCTGGAAGTTCGACCCCAGCTCCGAATTGAGCGAGAGCAGCGCCACCGGCAGCGTGTAGGTGTCGGGCGAGGCCGAGATCACGAGGATCGGGAACCACTGCGCCCAGTTGAGCAGGAAGGTGATGAGCGCCACCGTCGCCACGACCGGCTTCGCCATCGGCATCACCACGCGCGTCAGCACGCTCCATTCCGACGCGCCGTCGATGATGGCCGCCTCGATCACCTCCTTGGGGATCGAGCGGAAGAACTGCTCGAACAGGAAGAACTGGAGCGGCCCCAGCGCCAGGAACAGCACGATGCCGAGGTAGGAGCCGAGCAGCCCCAGCTTGAACATCACGATGTACACGGGGATGACGAGCAGCATGTAGGGGTACATGATCGTGAGCAGGAACCCCCCCCGCAGCAGCCCGAACCCCGGCAGCGTCGGCCGGCGGACGAGGGCGTAGGCGCCGAGTGCGGTCACCATCACGCCCAGCAGCGTCGAGGCGACGGTGATGGCGATCGAGTTCGCCGCGTAGCGCCACAGCTCCACCCCGCCGACCCGCGCGATCGACGCGAAGACCGAGAACTCGATCTGTTCGGGCCAGAGCACCAGCGGATCGGTCAGCACGTCGCGCGTGCGCCGGAAGGCGCCGATCAGCATCCACCAGTAGGGATAGAGGAAGATCAGGGAGACGAGCGTCGCCGTCGCATAGGCCAGCACGGTCCAGATCAGGCGGGCGGGGCGGATCACCGGTGGTCCCCCCGCTCGCCGAGCCTGTAGGCCGTGACGCTGATGACGATCACGACGGCGAAGAGGATCGTCGCCATGGCCGTCGCCTCGCCGTACCGGCCCTGGTCGAACAGCTGGTAGGCGTAGTAGCTGACGAAGTTCGTGGACCCGCTGGGCCCGCCCTTGGTCATCACCACGACCACGGTGAAGGTCTTGAGGAACTGGATCAGCGCGTAGACGCCGTTGATGACCAGCGCCGGGCGCAGCTGCGGCAGGATCACGTGGCGCCAGCGCTGCCACGCGGTCGCGCCGTCGATGGCCGCCGCCTCCTCCAGCGCCTTGTCGCGGATCGCGAGGTTCGCGAGGAAGATCACGATGTAGAAGCCGGAGTGGTTCCACATCTCGGCCACGAGGATGGCCCACATCACCGTGTCGGGGCTGGCGATGCCGCCGAACGGCGGCAGGCCGACGGCGGTCAGCGCCGCGTTCACCGCGCCGAAGCTGCGGTCGTAGAGCCAGCGCCAGACGACGAAGCCCGCCACGTCGGGCGTCACCACGGGGAGGAACACCGCCAGCCGGAAGACCATGTTGAACCGGCGCAGCACGGTCGAATCGAGCAGCGTCGCGAAGGCGAGCGCGAAGGCGAGGTTCGCCGCGACGGCGAGCACCGTGTAGAGGAGCGTGCGCCCCAGCGAGGCGACGAACAGCGGATCGGCGAGGACGCGGGCGTAGTTGGCGAACCCCACCCAGACCGGGTCGGGCCGGAGCGCCGTCGCCGACTGGGTCATCGACACCTGCACCGACAGCACGATCGGCCAGAGCCCGAACACGATCGTGAGCGCCGCGAAGGGCAGGGCGAAGAGATAGAAGACGCGGTGGCGCCAGGCGTCGCTGAGGGCGTTGGTCATCGGCTCGCTGGTCCGGGTCACCCTTCGACAGGCTCAGGGTGAGGGCAAGTCGAATGTCCGTCGCCCGGTGCCGCCTCGCCCCGAACGTGTCGGAGGACGAGGCGGCACCGGACCCGCGGGGACGGACAGAGGGTCGAGGTCAGCCGCCCCGCAGCCGCTGCGCCGTCGTCCGCATCTCGGCCGCCGTCTGCGCGATGAACGGCTTCCAGTCGGCCGGCGGGTTGGTGATCCCCTCCAGCAGCTTGCGGTGGAAGGCGGCTTCCAGTTCCGGATACCAGGTGTGGACCGACTCCGGGAAGTCGTAGGCGACCAGCCGGTGCTCGGCCTTGGCGAACCACTGGCTGCGCGGGGAGAGCGTGCCGACGTCAAGGTCCTTGCGGACCGCCGCGCCCATCACCTCGAGCGAGGCCTGCTGCGCGGCCTTGCCCAGCATGAAGGTCGCGAACTCCACCGCCAGCGCCTTGTTCGGCGAATTGTCGGGGATGCCGACGCCGCGCATGCCGCCGATGACGACCGAGTTCGGACGGCCGCGGAACGACGGCCAGGGGCCGGACACGAAGTCGCCGTTCAGCGTCTTCGGATCGTCCCAGCGCCGCACGTTCCAGTCGCCGACGCGGAAGATGCCCGCGCGACCGCCGTCGATCACCTGATACATCTCGTTGAACGAGTGGTTGACCGTGTCGGGCGGCAGGAACCGGTAGCTGGTGTAGGTCTTCAGGAACTCCTCGAGCACTTCGGCGTGCTCGGGCCGGTCGATGGTGATGTTGCCCTGCGGGTCGATCAGCGTGTTCCTGAGGCCCGACCCGAAGGTGAACAGGTCGAGCATGTGAATCAGGTCGCGCGGCTTGGCCGCCTGCAGCGCCATGCCGAAGGTGTCGGCGCGGCCGTTGGCGTCGGGGTCGCTGTCGCGGAACTTGGCCGCGATGCGCCGCACGTCCTCCCAGGTCTGGGGGAACTTCTCGCCGGTCTTGTCGAGCCAGCTCTGCCGCACGCCCATCGCCATCTGCACGCGCTGGACCGGCAGGATGATCATCTTGCCGTCGTAGGTCGCGACGCGCAGGTCGTCCTCGCCGAGGAAGCCCTTGTCGGCGATCCGGTCGAGCACCGGCTTCAGGTCCATGACCTTGCCGGTCTGGGCCTGGATGCGGATGACGCGCTCGTAGTTGTTGAAGATCAGGTCCGGCGGCGAACCGGTGTTGATGCCGCCGATCACCCGGCCGAACCACTGGTCGGTCGGGAAGCTGAGCGAGCGCACGGTGACGCCCGGCTTCGTCTTCGCGAACTCGTCGCTCATCCGCTGGAACCAGGCGATCCCGGTGTCGCCCAGGTCGTGCCAGACGGTGAGCTGCTGGGCCGCGGCCGGCGTTCCCGCCGACAGCGCGCCGATGGCCAACGCCCCGATCAGGGCGTCGCGGATGCGTGCCATTCCTTCCTCCCTCGCTCTTGCTTCAGGTAAACGTTTTCCCCATGATAATCCCGACTCCGCCCTCTATTCAAGTGCGATGAATGGGTGACGACGGGAGCGGCCGGCGATGACGGAACCGAGGCGACCCGCGCCCCCGGCGCCGGAGACCGGCGTCTCCATCGCCACGGTCGCCGCGCGGGCGGGCGTTTCGATCGCGACCGTCTCCCGCGTCGTGAACGGCGTGACCAACAAGGCGTCGGCGGAGACGGTGCGCCGGGTGCGCGCGGCCGTGGAGGAACTCGGCTACCGCCCCCTCAGCGTCGGGCGGGCGCTGCGGCGCGGCGAGAGCCGGCTGGTCGCCCTGCTGGCCGCCAACCTCGCCAACCCCTCGCAGGCCGCGGTCGCGGCCTCGGCGGAGACGGCGCTGCGCGAGGCGGGGCTCGTGATGGTGCTCTGCGACACGCACGACCGCCCCGACCTCCAGGACGAGTACCTTCTGGAGATGCGGGCGCAGCTCGCCCGTGCGACCGTGCTTCTGGGCGCGGTGGCGAGCCCGCAGCTCGCGGCGGCCCGCGCGGCGGGCGCCACGCTGCTGTTCGTCAACCGCCGCTGCCCGGACGCCGACGCGCCCTTCGTCGGCATCGACAACCGCGCCGCCGGGGCGGAGGTGGCGGCCTTCCTGCTGGACCGCGGCATCGCCGATCCGGCGGTGATCCACGGCCCCATCGCCTCGTCCGCCACCGCCGACCGGCTGGACGGCTTCCGCGCCCGCCTCGCCGCCGCCGGCGTCGCGCTGGGGCCGGAGCGGGTGACGACCGAGCCCGGGCTCGACCATCTGCGCATCGGTTACGCCGCGACCGCCCGGCTGATGGCGCTGAGGCCCCGCCCGCGGGCGCTCTTC
>JBIJED010000344.1:0-4299 GCA_044343785.1 Azospirillales bacterium
CGCCAGCGCGGGTTGAGGCTGGCGTAGGGGTCCTGGAAGATCATCTGGAGACGGCGGCGGAACGGCCGCATCGCCTCGCGCGTGCGCATCGAGGCGATGTCGACGCCCTCGAAGATCATCTTTCCGCGGGTGAGCGGATAGAGCCCCACGACACAGCGGGCGACCGTGGACTTGCCGCAACCGCTCTCGCCCACCAGGGCGAAGGTGCGCCCCTTCGGGATGTCGAAGGACACGCCGTCGACCGCCCGCAGGATCTGGCGCTTGCCGCCCTCCAGCAGGCGGTTCAGCAGCGGCTTGGAGACGTCGAAGTAGCGGGCGAGATCCTGGACCTCGACGAGCGGGCGGGCGGCGGTCTCAGACATGGGCGGCTTCCCGCGCAGGCGCGCGCTGATCGTCGTAGAGCCAGCAGGCGGCGAGCGATGTCTCGGTCGGCAGCAGGTCCGGCCGCTCCGACCGGCACCGGTCGAAGACCTTCGGGCAGCGCGGGTTGAAGGCGCAGCCCCTGGGGATGTCGGTCAGGCGCGGCATGGCGCCCTCGATCTGGGTCAGCCGCTCCGTCCCGTGGCCGATGGCCGGGATGGCTCCCATCAGGCCGATCGTGTAAGGATGCTTCGGCTGCTTGATGACGTCGCGCACCGGGCCGATCTCCGCCACGCGCCCGGCGTACATGACCGCGACCCGGTCGGCGGTCTCGGCGATCACGCCCATGTCGTGCGTGACGAGCATGATCGCCGTCCCGTGCTCCTGGCACAGACGCTTCAGCAACGCGATGATCTGCGCCTGGATCGAGACGTCGAGCGCCGTCGTCGGCTCGTCCGCGATGACGATGCGCGGGTTCGCGCACAGCGCCAGCGCGATCACGACCCGCTGGCGCATCCCGCCCGAGAACTGGTGCGGATAGCTTTCGATCCGCTTCTCCGCCGCCGGGATGCCGACGTCCTTCAGCAACTGCACCGCCCGCTCACGCGCCTTGGTCGGCGTCATGTCGGTGTGGGTCTCGATCGTCTCCACCAGCTGCTTGCCGATGGTGTAGAGCGGGTTGAGGCTGGTCAGCGGGTCCTGGAAGACGGCGCCGATCTCCTTGCCCCGGATGCGGCGGAGCTGCGAATAGGGGAGATTGTCGATCCGCCGCCCGTCGAGCCTGATCTCGCCGCCGGCGATCCGCCCCGGCGGTTCCAGAAGGCCGATGATCGCGGCCCCGGTCAGCGACTTTCCGGCCCCGCTCTCGCCGACGACGCCGAGCACCTCGCCCTGGTCGATGTGGAACGAGACGTCGTCGACGGCGACGAGCGTCCCCCGCCGGGTCGGAAAGACGACCTTCAGGCGGTCGACCTCGAGCAGATGGTTCGGCATCGGTTCAACGGAGTTTCGGGTTGAGGGCGTCGCGCAGCCAGTCCCCCAGCAGGTTCACCGACAGGGCCAGGACGACGAGCGTCAGGCCGGGGAAGATAGCGATCCACCATTCCCCGGAAAAGAGATAGTCGTTGCCGTTGCGGATCAGCGTGCCGAGCGACGGCTGGGTCGGCGGCACGCCGACGCCCAGGAACGACAGCGTCGCCTCGGTCAGGATGGCGAGCGCGAGGCCCAGCGTCGCGATGACGAGCACCGGGCCCATCACGTTCGGCAGGACGTGGCGGACCATGATGACAGCCGGATGGATGCCGATCACGCGGGCGGCCTGAACGTAGTCCTTGCCCCGCTCGACCATCACCGTGCCGCGGACGGTGCGGGCGTAGCTGACCCAGTTCGAGATGCCGATGGCGAAGACCACGACGTAGAGCGCCAGCTGGTCGTGCATGTCGCGCGGCAGGGCCGCGCGCGACACGCCGTCGACGAGCAGCGCGATCAGGATGGCGGGAAACGCCAGCTTGATGTCGGCGACGCGCATGATCAGCGCGTCGATCGTGCCGCCCAGATAGCCGGCGACGAGGCCGAGGCCCACGCCCAGCACCAGCGAGAAGAGGACGGCCGCGAAGCCGACGAGCAGCGAGATGCGCATGCCGAACATGATGGTCGACAGCATGTCCCGGCCCTGGTTGTCGGTGCCGATGAGATAGGTCGGGTTCCCGCCCTCGACCCAGACCGGCGGGGTGAAGGCGTCCATCAGCTTGAGGGTCGCGGGATCGAAGGTGTCGTGGGGCGCGAGGACCGGCGCGCCGAGGGCGCCGACGACAAGCACGAGGACGCAGATCCCAGACCCCATCGTGATCCACGAGCGGGTGAAGCTGTACCAGAGGTCGCTGTCGAGGATCCGGCGCAGGAGGGCGGGGGTCGATCCGGGGGCGGCCGGCGCGGTCACGGTGTCGCCTCCCCGCCCGCGGCGGCGCGGTCGACGCGCAGGCGCGGGTCGACGAAGTAGTAGAGGAGATCCACCACGAGGTTGATGACGACGAAGAACAGGGCGATCAGCACGAGGTAGGCGGCGAGGATCGGGATGTCGACGAAGTTGACCGCCTGGATGAACAGCAGGCCCATGCCCGGCCACTGGAACACCGTTTCGGTGATGATGGCGAAGGCCACGATCGACCCGAACTGGAGCCCGATGACGGTGATCACCGGCACCAGCGTGTTCTTCAGCGCGTGGCCGAAGTGGACCTTCCGGTCCGGCAGGCCGCGGGCGCGGGCGAACTTGATGTAGTCGGTGCGCAGCACCTCCATCATCTCCGCCCGCACCAGACGCATGATCAGCGTGAGCTGGAACAGACAGAGCGTGATCGAGGGCAGGATCAGCGCCTTGATCCCGCTCCATGTCGCGAAGCCCGTCGTCCACCATCCGATCTCGACCGTCTCGCCGCGGCCGAAGGACGGCAGCACGTTGAGTTCGACCGAGAAGATCAGGATCAGGAGGATGCCGATCAGGAACGTCGGCAGCGAGACGCCCGCCAGCGAGGCCGTGAGGAACACCCGCGACAGCCAGGTGTCGCGGTAGAGACCGGTGTAGACGCCCATCGGGATGCCGATGAAGACGGCGAGCGCCGCGGCGGTGAGCGCCAGTTCGAGGGTCGCCGGCAGCCGTTCGACGATCAGGTCCTCGACCGGCCGGCCGAGACGGTAGGACAGGCCGAAGTCGCCCTGGAGCGCGTTCTGCAGGAAGATCCCGAACTGCACCCAGAACGGCTGGTTGAGGCCGAGCACCTCGCGCAGGCGCTCGCGGTCGGCGAGCGACACGTCCTGCCCGACCATGTTGTTGACCGGGTCCCCGGCGAAGTTGAACAGCGCGAAGGAGATGAGCGCCACCGTCAGCATGACGACGACGGCCTGCATCAGCCGGCGCAGGATGAACGCGATCATCGGATACGGGTCCCGGGGACGGGATGAAGCGTGCGGGGCGGCCCGAAGGCCGCCCCGTCCCGTGCGGTCAGCGGATGGACGTCCACTGGAAGCGCGGCTGGTTGCTCGGCGTGATGGGCATGTCGACCGTCTGCCGCAGGCCCCACACCAGCACCTGATGGTGCAGCGGGATGTACGGCAGGTCGTTCTGCGCGATCTGGAGCGCCTCCTTGGCCATCGCGTCGCGGGCCCCGGTGTCCAGCTCGGTGGTCATGCGGTTGACCAGCGCGTCGAAGCGGGCGTTCGAATAGCCGGTGTAGTTCCACTGGCCGTTCGCCGTGCCGTCGGCGGTCTGGAGCAGGAGCTGCAGGCTGTAGTGGGCGTCATAGGTCGGCACGCCCCAGCCCAGCAGGAAGAAGCTGGTGTCGTTGTTGCCGATCTTGGGGAAATAGGTGGCCAGCGGCATCGCGTTCAGCGTCACGCGGATGCCGATCTGCGCCAGCATGCCCACGACGGCCTGACAGATCTGCTCGTCGTTGATGTAGCGGTTGTTCGGGCAGTCCATCGTGACCGAGAAGCCGTTCGGATAGCCGGCGGCCTCCATGTACCGCTTCGCCTCGGCGATGTTCGCCTTCGGGCGGATGGCGTCGAGCGAGGCGTCGAACTGCGCGACACCCGGCGAGATCATCTGCCAGGTGTTGACCGACAGGCCGCGCATGACGCGGCTGCGGATCGCCTCCACGTCGACGGCGTAGGCCACCGCGCGGCGCACGTTCAGGTCGGCGAAGGGGTTCTTGCCCTTGACGTCGGAGTAGAGGAGTTCCGACCGGCCCATGTCGAAGCCGAGGAAGATGACCCGGACCTCGTTGGTCTGGAGCAGCTTCACGCCCTGGGAACGACGCAGGCGCTCGACGTCCTGCACAGGGACGTTCGGGGTGGCGTCGATCTCGCCGGACAGCAGCGCCGCGAGGCGGGTGGCCGCGTTCGCGATCGGGGTGACGACGACCTCGGTCACGTTGCTGCGCGGAA
>JBIJED010000475.1:0-3303 GCA_044343785.1 Azospirillales bacterium
GCGGCCTTGACGAGGCGCTGCTCGGAAAAGCCGAGCGACGCGCACCACAGCCCCGCCATCCCCTCGATGTACGCCTTGCCGCCCTCGTCGATCACGTGGATGCCGTCGCCGCGGGTGATGATCAGCGGCCCCACGGTCTTGTGCTTCTTCAGGTTCGTGTAGGGCTTGACCAGATGGGCGACGTCGCGGCTGGCGGCGGAGTTGCCGAAATGCGTGTCCATGGGGGGCGGGTCCTGCGCGTATCGATGGCCGCACGGATGCTAGGGGCGGAGCGGGGCGGACGGAAGGGGATTCGGGCGGTGGGGGGCGTTCGATGCGGGTCGCGGCGACGAGGGTCCGCCTCAGCCAGGTGCGCCGGACCGTGCGAAGGCATCGTTCAGATCATCCACGAGCCGCGCACGATCGTCCGGCGACAGCCTTTCCAGATTGAGTTGCCGCCATCTGACGGCCGGCAGGGCCGCGGCCTCGGGCAGCCCGATCGACGACCAGTCGGGTGCGCCCCGTTCGAAGCCGACGAGGAAATCCCGATGATGGGCGGGCATGGCACCGGTGACGGCTGCGATCAGTGCCTCGCGGGCGGCATGGAGATCGGTGGCCGGAACGGGGTCGGCGGTCATTCCGGCAAATGATCGGGCGACTTCGGACCGGATGTCCTTCCGACGCGGCGCCAGGATCTGGGCCAACGGCCTTCCGTTGCTGACGAGGTAGACCAGGAAGGCAAGTCGGAGTTCGTCCGTGATGCCCTCGTCGGCCAGGAGACCCCGGACGTCGAAGAGATCGCGCGGGTGCTGACGATCCAGCGCCGCGACGATCTTTCCGGCGTAGAGATCGGCAAAGGAGACGACCTGCGTCGCCGCAAAGCCGAACCGGGCTTCGACGGCGGGCGTCACGCTCCGCACCTCGGGAGGAAAGACGCAGCCTCGCAGAACGGGCGTCACCTCGATCTTTATCTGCGCGTCCCTGCGCTGGACGGCCAGTTTGGTGATGGTCCCCCCGTCCGAGGAGGAACCCACGGTGGTGACACGTGCCCCGCGAAGACCTGCGCGGATCGCAGCCGCGAGGCGCTTCATGCCGGTCTGGATACCGGCGAGCGAGTCCATCCGGTCGGCGACCGGCAGGTAGGTCAGGTCGATGTCGATCGACAGTCGCGGCATGTCGCGCCGGAACAGGTTGATCGCGGTGCCGCCCTTGAGGGCGAAGTCCGGTTCCCCGGCGACGAACGGCAGAACCTCGATCAGGAGCGCGACCTGGGCGACATAGCGGTCAGACAGGGGCACCGAGGTCGTCCGGAACCGTGATCAGATAGGTCGGGTCGAGCCGGCCGCCCTTGGTGAGCATGCGCTTGCCGCTGCCCAGCGGGATCCGGCCGCGGTCGATGCGTGCGAGCCACGCGGGACGGTGTCTGTCGGCGAACCAGAAGAACAGTCGCTTGACCTTCACGCTCCTGCAATCCTCCAGAAGCTTCTGCAGGAGGCGTGGGCTCAACGTCCGCAATCCTTCGGCAATCATGTCGACATCATGGAACGTTGCCCGCGAGGGCAGTTCGTCGAGCAGTTCCAGCAGAGCGCGTTCCGGCCTGGAGATCGTGAGCGGCCATTCGGCACCGGTGAAATGCACGCGCAGGGCGCCGGCTTCGAGGAAGTCGGCCCGGCGCCCCTTGTTGGTCTCGATGTCGTGGGACAAGGCGGTCATCCCCCGTGAGACCGGGTCGGAGGCGAACAGCGTGTCGATGCGGCGAAAGACGAAGCGCGCGTCGATCGGCAGTCTGTTCAGCCAACCGGGAGGTCTTTTCAGACCGTGGAGCTGGACGATGGTCGGCCCGGATGTGAGGTAGTGCCCGAATCCTTGCAGTTCGAGCGCGGTCCGACCGCCGACGACGAGGGGTTGGCCGAGCAAGGTCTGGAGGGAGACGACCACGTTCTCCCACGTCAATCGACCGCGAGGGCGCTTGTAGGTGCCGCGAACCGGCTGCGTCAGCCAGCCTCCGGCGACATAGTGGCTGCGCAGGCTCGTCGAGTAGCCGTGGCGTTCCATCCATGCGGCATCGACCAGCAGCCCCTCGGGAAGGGTCCGTTCCAGCCGGTTCAGCTTGCCGCGATCCGATACAGCCATGCTCGGCAGATTAGCGCACCCGCGAACCGGTGCGCCAGTTTGAACATCCATTGATCGGCGAAGCCAGACTTGGCATCTGGCATGGTTTTCAAACCAAGCCTGAACGGCGCTCGATCGGCCGGCGACGGCTCCAGTGACGGCTTACCATCTCCGGGCGGCATCATCGACCTTCGGAATTGTAAACCGTCACCGGATTCCAACGGTATTTCCCAACGCCGAATGGGCGGTCCAACGCGCTCGTTACATGACGCTGGAGTCCATCACCGCACGCGGCGATGATCCCGCCGTCATGGTGCCCGCCGTGGCCGCCTGACGAAACCGGCCAGCGTTGCCGGAGAGCGCGATGACCATGTCGCTGCTACACCACGGCAAGGGACACGATCCTCGTTAAGGCTCACTTGCGTATTGACAGGCACGCGCTCCGATGGATTGCTCATCCAGCCAAGTGAGGATTACCCATGACCTTCGAGATATGGCTCGCCTTCGTCGCAGCCTCTACCGCACTCGTCCTGATCCCCGGGCCGACTGTGCTGCTCGTGGTGTCCTACGCGCTTGGCCAAGGCTGGCGCGCGGCTCTGCCGATGGCAGTTGGTGTTGCACTTGGTGATTTTACGGCGATGTCGCTTTCAGTTCTCGGCATCGGGGCATTGCTGATGGCATCCGCAACATTGTTCACGATCGTGAAGTGGGTCGGAGCTGCGTACTTGGTCTGTCTCGGGATCAAACTGTTCCAAGCTGGCGGAACTCTAAACGCTGAGCCAAAAACGGATGCATCGAGCGCTCTTCGCATGTGCGCGCATGCTTGGCTTGTCACCAGCTTGAATCCCAAGGGCATCCTTTTCTTCGTGGCCTTCTTCCCGCAGTTCATTGACCAGCAAGCGGCCTTCTGGCCGCAGGTTTTGATCCTGCAGGGCACATTTCTCGCCATCGCCTTCGCCAATGCGTTGGCCTATGCGTTCTTCGCCAGCCGTGCGCGCGGACTTGTGCGCAGCGAACGAGTGATCAGTGCTGTGAACAAGACCGGCGGAGCGATGCTGATCGGCGCGGGAGTGGCTTCAGTCGCCGTACGAACAGGCAACTAGCCCGGATCATGCACCAGCGGCCTGAAGTTCCCGCTTTGGCGTTGTGATTGTTCTCCGTTGGGTTGTGAGGACGCGGTTCGCCCTTCCGCCGCGTCGCGGGTTTCCAGAT
>JBIJED010000345.1:0-4281 GCA_044343785.1 Azospirillales bacterium
AGCACCACCGTCTGGAGCGCCAGCCCCGCGAGGACCGCGAAGACGAACGTGGCGAGGCCGAACGCCCCCGGTGACGGCACGAGGCCGAGACGCCCCACCCACGTCCGACCGCCACCCCGACCGACGCTCCCGACCACCGACATCGCCCACCCGAACGCGCTCTCTAGTTGCCACTCGAATACCAGCGCACGCAACGTTCTTCAACGGCGCCGCGCCGCACCGCCGCGGGCCATCGACACCGCCCGCGCCGACGCCATATTCACGCCCGTCCGGCCGGAGGAGCACCCGTGGACCTGTTGCGCGAACCGATCGTCATCCACCTGATCATGGCCGCCCTGTCGGTCTGGCCGCTGATGCGGATCGCCGACCGGGCCGGGCGGGCGCGCTGGCCGGCGTGGCTGATGTTCCTGCCGCTGGTGGGGCCGCCGCTGGCGGTCACGCTGCTGGTGCGCGGCGCCTGGCCGAACCTGCCGGACCCGCCGCCGGCGGTCCATCCGCGCACCGGGCGGTGAGGCGACGATGCAGGCGCTTCCGCAGCTCCATTCCTACCTCGCGGCCCTGCCCGACTGGATCGCGTGGCTGGTCGTGGCCGTCGTGGTGACCTGGACGATGGTCGCCTACGGCCTCCTCCTCGCGCGCACCGGGCGCGGGCCGCTCTGGGGGCTCCTCGTGCTGCTGCCCTTCGTCGGCGTCCTCGTCCTCTGGTGGGCGGCGCTGGCCCGCTGGCCGCAGGAGCGGCGCTGAGGGGCCGGCTGGGGGGCCGGCTGAGGGGCCGGCTGAGGGGCGGGGCGGCCCGGCCACCGGCATTTGCTGCTCTCCTCACGCCGTCTCGTGCGATCCGTCGCACGTCACGCCGTCTCGTGCGATCCGTCGCACGTCACGCCGTCTCGTGCGATCCGTCGCACGTCACGCCGTCTCGTGCGATCCGTCGCACGTCACGCCGTCTTGTGCGATCCGTCGCACGTCACGCCGTCTTGTGCGATCCGTCGCACAGGGGCTGGCCCGCCGTCTTCTTGCAGGCGCAGAACCACTGCGTCCCGCTCTCGGCCGCCGTCCACGACTGCGGCGACAGGCCGGAGCCCTTGTGCGAGCCGTCGCAGAAGGGCTGCTTGGCGCTCCTGCCGCACGAGCACCACCAATAGGTCTTGCCGGCCTCCACCTCGACGGGGATGGGCTTCCTTCCGGCGACGACGGGCTCCATGGGAGCAACTCCTTCAGTGGGGCGATGTCCGATCCTAGGCCCCCGCCGGCACCGCGGCCAGTGGCGTCGCGATGTGCGCGGCCAGCTTCTCCAGGAACGGCCCCGGCATCTCCCAATGGACCAGCGCCCCGGTCGGGAACGGCTCCAGCCGCCAGTTCGGCCGCGTCGCCGTCCAGTCCGCGCGGGAGAAGTCGCGGAAGTCGCCGCGCGTGGCGTGCGGCACCCACACCGGGTGCGTCACCTGTTCGTAGAGCGTGCGCACGTCGGCCGAGAAGAGGCGCCCGGACAGGAAGGCGAAAGGGGCGTGGTGGCCGCCCGGCCGGTTCGCCGTCGTCACGTCGTAGTCGACCATGCCCTCGTCCACCCGGTCGGAGCCGTAGGTGCGCTCGAGGAAATAGCGCACGCTGCCCCGGCGCGTGAGCAGGCGGAAGATCCCGCCCTTGCCCGGCAGCGAGCGCACGAGGTTCGTCATGATCGGGATGGTGCGCGCCGAGCCCGGCGGCCCGCGCAGCCATTCCGACCCCGCGGCGAAGCCCGTGGGCGTGACGAAGGTGAGGGTGCGGAACCGGTCCGGCCGCTCCACCGCCGCGCGGGCCAGGAACTCGCACGAGAGCGAGATGGCCATCGCGTCCACCGGCTCCGGCCCCGCCGCGGCGCGGATCGCGTCGACCGTCTGGTGCACCGCGTCGGTGAAGAGGCGGATGGTGTAGGCGCGGTCGGAGCGGTCGGACGCCCCATAGCCCGGCAGGTCGGGCGCGAAGACGCGGGCGCCGTGGCGCATCCCCTCGAACACCGGCCGCACCTCGTAGGCGGACGCCGCCGCGTTGATCGAGTGCAGCAGCAGGAGCGGACGCCCGGCCCCCGCCTCGTAGAGCGCCATCGGCCCCGCGGCGCCGTCGATGGCGCGGCGCGTGCCGGAAAGCGCGGGGGGCAGATCGGCAGACGGGTGGGGCTGGGCCATGGTCGTCCTTCCGGCGGTCGTGGGGTGCCAACGCGCCGGGACGGTCCCAGGGTTCCGGTCAGGACGCGGGTGCGTCCCCCTCGATCACCCGCAGCACGAGATCGGCCACGAGATCGGGCCGCTCCTCGTGGGCGAGATGGCCCAGGCCGGGCAGCGTTTCCAGATGCGCCGTCGGCACATGTTCGCGCACCCGCCACGCCTGGTGGGGCGGGACCGCGAGGTCGCGGTCGCCCACCACCAGCACGAGGCGCGAGGGAAGGTGCTTCAGGTCGCGCAGCAGCGGCACGAGGTCGAACGACGCCATCATGCCCAGCGCGGCGGCCACGTGGCCCGGCCGGCGCAGGAGGCGGCGGTAGAGTTCCACCCCCGTCGGGTCGGGCACCGAGCCCGTGTTGCGGATCAGCCGCTCGATCGCCTGCGGGTTCGCCGCCGTCATCGCGAAGAGGCGCGGGACCAGCGGGTTCACCACCATCATCCGGGCAAGGCCGGAGAAGAAATGGTGCTGCCCCTCCCGGAACGGCAGGAAGGCCCCGTTCAGCGCCACCAGCGCGCGCGGCGGGCGCGAGGCGTCGAGCGCCATGCGGGCGAGGATGGCGGCCCCGGCCGAATGGCCGACCGACACCTCGGGGATCATCCCCATCATCTCCAGAAGGCCATGCAGCGCCTGCGCCAGCATGGGCAGCGACTGGCGGTGCAGCGGCGGCGTGGCGGAGAAGCCGTGGCCCGGCAGGTCGGGCGCCACCACGGTGAACCGCTCGGCCAGCCGGGGCATCAGGTCGCGGAAGGAATGGGTGGAGGCGCCCGTGCCGTGGACCAGCAGCAGCACCGGCCCCTGCCCCATCACCTGCACGTGCCAGCGCAGGCCGGCGGCCGTGAGGAAGCGGCTCGCCTCCCGGTTGGGCCAGTCCCGCCCGTCGCGGCGCCAGTCCGCGCATTCGGAGGGAAGATGCGGAGCCCAATAGGGAAGCCCCGCCGCCGCGCGCCATCCGCTCATGCCGCCCTCGCTGCGCGGACGGCGCCCGAGAGCGTCGCCGCGTCCGCATGCGGGAGCGGCAGGTACGCCGCCCCCATGGTTTCCGCCACCGTCCGCGCCGCCGGCTCCGGCAGGGCCGAGGTGTCGACCAGAAGCGCCGGGAGGTTGGCCGCCCGGAACGCCCTGGCCGCCGCCAGCGCATCCGCGTTCGCGCGGGGCCGGCCGGGGCCGCCGTCGCGCGCGATGTTGGCCCGCCCGTCGGTCAGGAGAACGACCGACGCGCTCGCCCCGCGGCGAACGACACCGTCGGCCAGCGCCACGGCCGCGTCGATGGCGCTCGCCAGCGGCGTGCCGCCCCCGCCGGGAAGGCCGGCGAGGCAGCGCCGCGCGCGCACCAAAGAGCGGGTGGGGGGCAGGAGAAGCTCGGCCGCGGCACCCCGGAAGGCGATCAGCGCCACCTCGTCGCGCCGGACGTAGCAGTCGGCCAGCAGCAGCTCGACCGCGCCCTTCGCCTCGGCGAGCCGCCGGGCGGCGGCGGAGCCCGACGCGTCGACCACGAAGATCGTCGTCGTCGGCGTGCGCTGCTTGAGGCGGACCACGCGGAAATCGTCGCGCCGGACGGCGATGCGGCCGTCCTCGGCGCCCTGGCGGCGCAGCCGCTGCCAGGGTGCGGCGGCGCGCAGGGTCTCGACCAGATGCAGGCGCAGGCTGCCCCGCGGCTCGCCCCGGCGGGAGCCCACGGGCCGGCCGCGGCCGCCGGCCGCGCGCAGAGCGCCGGCCTTGCCCTGCCGGGCGCCCCGGTTCCGGAACGGCGCCTCGGCCCGCAGCCGGTCGAGAAGGCCCCTCGGGATCGCGGCGGTCGCCGCCTCCAGCACGACATCGTCCAGCGGCCGGTCCTCGCCCTGGTTCCGGTCCTCGGGCGGCGGCGGCTCCTCGGCCTCGCTCTCCTCGGGCTCGGCCTCGTTCTCCGCGTCGGCGGGCATCATGGTGGCGCGGGGGCCGAGCACGAGGCGCGCGGCCAGCGCCGCGTCGTCGCCGTCGACCATGTCGCGCCCGGCCAGCGCCGCCGCGCAGCGGGCGAGCTTGAGGGCGGCCAGCGGCGCGCGGATCGTGTCGACCCCCAGCGCCACGGCCGCGGTGCAGAGG
>JBIJED010000346.1:0-4274 GCA_044343785.1 Azospirillales bacterium
GTTGGAGGCGAGGCGGATCTGGCGGCCGCTGCCGGGCGCATGGGCCTCGCCGCCGACGTAGGCGGCGATGTCGAGGATTCCGGGGCGGGGTGTCGGGGCCGACTGCGCCATCGGGGGCACCTTTCGAGACTGCGGACGGACGATCAGGCGGGGAGGCGGATCGGATCCGGCCAGCATCCCACGACGTTGACGCGGACGAAGCTCTCGCCCAGCGCCTCGCGCAGATGGTCGAGGCGGGGATCGCCGGGCGCCACGGCGTCGGCGATCTCCACCAGATGCTGCGAGGCGCCCTCGACCATGCTGTCGAACCGGCTGCGGAAGGACCGCGGCGGCAGTCCGGCGGCGGTGAGCGCGTCCTTCAGCCGTCCGCGGCTCATGTCGCGGCCGAGTTCCACGATCAGGCCGCTGCAGTCGTGCCCCGTCGCCTCCGCGCGGATCGGACCGAGGACGTAGCACGCGCGCTCGTAGGCATCCGGCGCGGTCGCGAAGGGAAGGCGCATGCAGATCCGCGGCGCGCCGGCATCGTCGGTCGCGAGCGCCCGCCACCAGGGATCGGCGTCGTCGTCGAGCGGCACGGGAAGCACGGCGAACGTCGCCGTCCCCTCCCCGATCGCGCGCAGGGCCGCCATCTGCGAGTTGACCGGCAGCAGCGGCGTGATGCTGCCGAAATGGTCGCGCGCCACGTCCCAGAAGCCGAGCACGTCGTCCGGCGGAAGGGCGACGGCGACCGCGACCGAGGCCTGCATCTGGACGAACGACGACATCATCTCCCGCCAGATGCGGACGAGGGCCGAGGCCGGGAACGGACCGGCGTGGCGCTCCAGCAGGCGCCGCACGATCGCGGCCTCGCGGCCGGGGCGCGCGACGCCGGCGGTCGTCACGGCCCCCTTCGCCGCGGCGACGAGCGACACGAGGCCCGCCCGCCGCACGATCAGATCCTGGATCTGGTCGTCGATCGCGTCGATCCGGGCGCGGACATCGTCGAGGTCTGGCGTGGTCGTCATCGCTCTCGGTTCGGCCGGTGGGGCGTCGGACCGACGGGGTCGGCACCGCGCTTTTTGGCGGCACTCCCGCCAAAAAGCAAAAGGAAGATTGACACGCCTGTCCCGCGATCCTAGCCATGCTGTCCCGTATTGCCGGACCGCCAGAGCCCCGTCCCGATGTCGCCGGACCCGTCCACCGTCCCGTCGGAGCCTCTTCTCGACGCGGCGCCGGCGCATCCGGCGACCCAGCGCGTGACGCTCGGCTCCGCCTCCCCGATGCCGCTCGACGGCGGGGACGCGCTCGGCCCGTTCACGCTCGCCTACCGGACCTACGGCCGCCTCTCGCCCGACCGGTCGAACGCCATCCTCGTCTGTCACGCCCTGACCGGTGACCATTACGTCGCCGACCGGCACCCCGTGACCGGCAAGCCCGGGTGGTGGGAGACGATGGTCGGCCCCGGCCGGCCGATCGACACCGACCGCTACTTCGTCGTCTGCGCGAACGTGATCGGCGGCTGCATGGGCTCGACCGGCCCGGCCGACACCGACCCGCGCACCGGCCATCCCTTCGGCCTCTCCTTCCCGGTCATCACCGTCGGCGACATGGTCCGGGCGCAGGCGCTGCTCCTCGATCACCTCGGGATCGACCAGCTGTTCGCCGTGATCGGCGGGTCGATGGGCGGGATGCAGGTCCTGCAGTGGGCGGTCGCCTATCCCGAGCGCGTCTTCTGCGCGATCCCGATCGCGACGGCCAGCCGGCACAGCGCGCAGAACATCGCCTTCCACGAGGTCGGGCGGCAGGCGATCATGGCCGACCCGGACTGGCGCGGCGGCGCCTACCTGCTGGAAGGCACCCGCCCCGTCCGCGGCCTCGCCGTCGCCCGGATGGCGGCGCACATCACCTATCTCTCCGAGCCCGCGCTGCACCGGAAGTTCGGACGGAACCTGCAGGACCGGGCGCGGCTGTCGTTCGGCTTCGACGCCGATTTTCAGGTGGAGAGCTATCTGCGCCACCAGGGCTCGACGTTCGTCGACCGGTTCGACGCGAACTCCTATCTCTACATCACGCGGGCGATGGACTATTTCGACCTCGCGGGCGAGCACGGGGGCCATCTCGCCAACGCGTTCCGCCACGGGCCCAAGGGCACGCCCGTCCGCTTCTGCCTCGTCTCCTTCACCTCCGACTGGCTGTTCCCGACGTCGGAGAGCCGGACGATCGTCCACGCGCTCAACGCCGTCGCGGCCAACGTCAGCTTCGTGGAGATCGAGAGCGACAAGGGCCACGACGCCTTCCTCCTGCACGAGCCGGAGTTCTGGAAGGTGATCCGGGGCTTTCTCGACGGCTGCGCCGAGCACCGTGGCCTTCCGCCCCGGGCGGCCGAGTGACCGCCGCCCCGCGCATCCTGGGTCCGCTGCGGACCGTCCAGCGGCCGTCCGGTCCGATCCGCGACGACTTCCGCATGATCGTCGACCTGATCGAGCCGGGGACGCGCGTGCTCGACGTCGGCTGCGAGGACGGCCGGCTGCTCGAGCTGCTGGTCGAGGCCAAGGGGGTCGACGGGCGCGGGATCGAGCTGTCGATGGCGGGGGTCCACACCGCCGTCTCGCACGGCCTGTCGGTGATCCAGGGAGACGCGGACACGGACCTCGACGACTATCCGTCCGCCGCCTTCGACTACGTGGTGCTCTCGCAGACGATCCAGGCCACGCGCGATCCGCGCGGCGTGCTCGACAACCTCGTCCGCATCGGCCGACGCGCGATCGTCAGCCTGCCGAACTTCGGCTATTGGCGCATCCGGATGCAGCTGCTGCTGAACGGCCGGATGCCGCGGACCTGGCAGCTCGGCCACGAATGGTGGGAGACACCGAACATCCACCTGTGCACGCTGACGGATTTCGAGGATCTGTGCGGGCGTCTCGGTATCGTCATCGAGACGCGGCGCATCCTGGGCCGGGGCGGCGCGCGCCGGACCCCGCTGATGCCGAACCTTCTGGCCGAGCAGGCGGTCTACCTGCTCAGCCGACGCTGACGGCGCCGTACGCGCCGGGATCGGGCGGGAGAGCCCGCCGGAAAGGATCACCGCGATGTCGAACCTGCACAAGACCGCCATGGAGGCCGTCCTCGCCGCCGCGCGCGAGGACGTCGCGGAGAGCCTGAAGGACCAGGGCATCGCCGACGCGCACGGCGAGGACGCCGACGACATCGTGCTCGACGTCGCGATCCTGCACGCCTACCGCGTGTTCGTGCGCATCTGCGAGCAGTTCGGACACGAGGTGGACGAGGGGCTGTTCGCCGATCTCGCCGGCGAACTGGCCGACGAGATCGCCGAGGAGGGGTGACGGACCCTCAGCCGCCCGTCGCCCGCGCGGCCTTCTCCTCCTCCGCGGCGTCCATGTAGGCGCCGAAGGTCCGCTCGATCAGGTCGCGCGGGATGTCGCGGGTGATGAAGACGATCTTGGACCGCCGGTCGTCCCCCGGCCACGCCTCGATCTGCACCGGCGGGTGGAACAGGTGCTGGACCCCGTGGATCACGACCGGGCGCTCGGCGCCGGTGACGTTCAGCACCCCCTTCACCCGGAGCAGGTCGTCGCCGCGCAGCGAGATCAGCGTCTCCATGAAGGCGACGAAGGCGCCCCAGTCGATCGTCCGGTCGACCGTCAGGCAGAAGGCCGAGATCCGGTCGTCGTGCCGGTTGACGTCGTGGTGGTGATGGTCGTCGCCGTGGGCATGATCGTGCCCGTGGTCGTGGTGCCCGTGGTCGTGGTGCCCATGGCCGTGACGATCGTGGGCGTGATGATCGTGCCCATGATCGTGCCCATGATCGTGCCCATGATCGTGCCCATGATCGTGCCCGTGTCCGTGCCCATGATCGTGCCCATGATCGTGCCCGTGTCCGTGCCCGTGTCCGTGATGATCGTGCTCGCATCGGCCGTGGTCGTGGTCGCAGTGGGAATGGTCCTGCGCGTCCCGGTACGCCTCCTCCCGCAGCCAGCGGGCGACGTCCGGCCCTTTGGTCTCGGGGTTGTAGAGGCCGGCGTCGAAGAGGGATCGCGGCTCGACCGCGCCATGGCTCGCCCGGATGCGCGGGGCGGCGGGGTTGAGCGCGCGCAGCCGCGCCTCGAGGGCTGCGATGCGCGCCTCGTCCGCGATGTCCGTCTTGGTCAGGACGATGCGGTCGGCCACGGCGGCCTGCTTGAGGCTCTCCTGGTGCTCGTCGAGTTCCTTCGATCCGTTGACCGCGTCGACCGTGGTGATCACACCGTCGAGCCGGTAGCGGGCGGAGAGCAGCG
>JBIJED010000347.1:0-4265 GCA_044343785.1 Azospirillales bacterium
GATCGAGGCCATTGCGAAGCGGGTCGAGATCGTCACGCTGGCGGATGGACGTTTTCCCGTCAAACCCGGGATCGATCCCGCGCCCTTCGCAGACAACATCGCCTTCGTCCGACAGTGCATCGTGACGGGCACGCGCTTACCCGAGCGATTCTTCCGCAGGTCGACGGGGCGCGACCTCCTCCTCGAGGAAGACGGTTGGCTCCACCTCCACATCGGCGTGGACATCGACGACGACGTGCTCCTGATCGTGGAGCAGACGGAGGACAGGGTCGTCTTCATCGCGCTGACCGACCATTCGATCTTCACCGAACGACCCCGCGGCCGATCGCTCAAGGGACTCCGTTCGAAGATCGCGCGGCTCAAGACCCGGTGACGGTCCCCCGCGTCGCCTTCTCCACCAGCCCGCCCGTGCCCTCGCGCGCCTCCAGCACGGCCCAGACGTCGGCCGGCCGGACGCCCGCGTCGGCCCACAGGACCAGCAGGTGATAGAGGAGATCCGCACTCTCGGCGGCGAGCGTCGCCGGGTCGGCGCCCATCGCCTCGATCACCGTCTCCACCGCCTCCTCGCCCACCTTCTGGGCGATCTTGGCGCGGCCCTTCGAAAACAGCGTCGCGGTGTAGGACGAGCCCGGGTCGGCGCCCTTCCGCGCCCCGATCGTGGCCGCGAGGCGGTCGAGGACGCGCGCGTCGGGGAGCGGGGCGTCGACCGTCACGGCCGCACCGGGATGCCGGCCGCGCGCAGCCGGTCCTTGGCCTGCGATATCTTGAACTGCCCGAAGTGGAAGATCGAGGCGGCCAGGACCGCGCTCGCCCGCCCCTCGATCACGCCCTCGACCAGATGATCGAGCGTACCGACGCCGCCCGATGCGATCACCGGCACCCGCACCGCGTCCGACACGGCGCGGGTCAGCGCCAGGTCGAAGCCCTGGCGCGTCCCGTCCCGGTCCATCGAGGTGAGGAGCAGTTCGCCCGCCCCCAGCTCCGCCATCCGCCGCGCCCAGCCGACGGCCTCGATGCCCGTCTCCCTGCGCCCGCCGTGGGTGAACACCTCCCACCGGCCGGGTGAGACGGCCTTGGCGTCGATCGCCACGACGATGCACTGGCTGCCGAACTTCTCCGCCGCCTCGCGCACGAACTCCGGCCGGGCGACCGCGGCGGACATGATCGAGACCTTGTCGGTGCCGGCCAGCAGCAGGCGGCGGATGTCGTCGACCGTCCGCACCCCGCCGCCCACGGTCAGCGGCATGAACACCTGGTCGGCCGTGCGGCGCACCACGTCGAGGATGGTGTCGCGGTTCTCGTGGCTGGCGGTGATGTCGAGGAAGGTCAGCTCGTCCGCCCCCTCCCGGTCGTAGATCCGCGCCTGTTCCACCGGGTCGCCCGCGTCGACGAGGTCGACGAAGTTCACGCCCTTGACGACCCGGCCGTCCTTCACGTCGAGGCAGGGGATGATGCGGGTCTTCAGCATCAGTCCTCGTCCTCCACCGCGTCGGGCGGGGAGGCCAGCATCGCCAGCGCCGCGGCCGGGTCGATCCGCCCGTCGTAGAGCGCGCGCCCGCAGATGACGCCGGCCACGCCCGTGTGCTCGACCGACTTCAGCGCCACGAGGTCGTCGATCGACGCCACCCCGCCCGACGCGATCACGGGCGTGGTCAGCGCGAAGGCGATGTCGGCCGTCGCCTCCACGTTCACGCCGCCCATGGCGCCGTCGCGGTTGATGTCGGTGTAGATGATGGCCGCCACGCCCGAATCCTCGAACTTGAGGGCGAGGTCCAGCGCCTTGACGTTCGACGTCCTGGCCCAGCCCTCCACCGCCACCCAGCCGTCGCGCGCATCGATGCCGACCGCCACCCGGTCCGGGAACCGCCGGCAGGCCTCGCGCACGAGGTCGGGGTCGCGCAGTGCCACCGTGCCGAGGATGACCCGGCGCACGCCGCGTTCCAGCCATGCCTCGATCGTGGCCATGTCGCGGATGCCGCCGCCGAGCTGCACCGGCAGGTCGATCGCGGCGAGGATGCGGGCGACCGCGTCGCCGTTCACCGGCCGCCCCTCGAACGCGCCGTTCAGGTCGACCAGATGGAGCCAGCCGAACCCCTGCTCGGCGAACCGGCACGCCTGGGCGGCCGGGTCGGGGTTGAACACGGTCGCGAGGTTCATCTCGCCGCGCACGAGGCGCACGCACTCGCCGTCCTTCAGGTCGATCGCCGGATAGAGGATCATCGTTCCGTGGCTTCGCTGAGGTCCTTGAAGAAGTAGAGGCCGGCGACGGGCACGCCGTCCACCATCGCGTAGAGCGGATGGCGCCCGATCCGTCGATAACCGAGCGATCCGTAGAGCGCCACGGCCGCCGACTGGGTTTCGCGGACGTCGAGGTTGAGGACGCGGACGCCCGTCTCGCGCGCGGCCGCCTCCACCGCGAGCGTGAGCGTGCGGGCGAGGCCGTGCCCGCGCGCCCACGGCGCCACGAAGGCGGTGGTGAGCGTCGCCGAATGGGCCTGCGCCTCGTTGTTGCGCGGCGGGCGGACGAGCTGGGCCGAGCCGGCGATCACCCCGTCGAGGCGGATCACGAACAGCATCCGCTCAGGGACGACCAGCACGCCCTTCCAGTATCGCTCCAGCACCTCGCGCGACGGCGGGACGAGCCAGCCGAACCCGCCCCCGTCGGCGATGGCCGCATGGGCCGCGTCGCACAGGTCGTTCAGGTCCGACGGCCTGAGCCGCTCCACGATCTCGACGGCGACGTCCGCCATTGGAACTCCGATGCCCCTCAGGGCCGCCAGACGAGGAAGTTGCGGAGCATGGTCAGGCCGGTGGCCTGGCTCTTCTCGGCGTGGAACTGCGTCCCGACCATCGTGTCGCGCCCCACCACCGCCGTCACCGTCCCGCCATGGTCGGTGTGGGCGAGGCGGTGGGCGGGGTCGCCCGCCGCCAGATGGAAGGAATGGACGAAATAGGCGTGGCAGCCACGCGGCAGGCCGGCCAGCACCGGATGCGCGACGGCGTCGAGGACCAGCTCGTTCCAGCCCATGTGCGGGATCTTCAGCGCGGGATCGGACGGTTCCAGCGCCACCACGTCGCCGGGGATCCAGCCGAGGCCGGCGTGGGTTCCGTGTTCCAGCCCGCGCGCCGCCATCAGCTGCATGCCCACGCAGATGCCGAAGAAGGGCCGGCCGCCCCGGACGACCGCCTCCTCCAGCGCGTCGCGCAGGCCGGGCACGGCGTTCAGCCCGCGGATGCAGTCGCCGAAGGCGCCCTGCCCCGGCAGCACGATCCGGTCGGCCCGGCGCACCGCGTCGGCGTCGCCGGAGATGACGACCTCGGCCGCGATCCCGGCCTCGCGCGCCACGAACTCCAGCGCCTTCTGGGCGGAGCGGAGGTTTCCCGACCCGTAGTCGATGACGATGACGCGCTGGGTCATGGGGCGGCCCCGTCCAGAAGGCGGGTGACCAGCCCCTCGATCCGCGCCGCGACGCCCGCATCGGCCAACGCCTCGCGGACGAGCCGACGGGCGGTCTGGAAGCGGATGCTTTCGGCCAGCGGCACGGCCGCGGCGACGCCCTCCGCCTCGGCCGCGCAGGCGGCGAGATCGGCGTGCAGCCCGTCGGCGGGATCGAAACGGGGAATGGGGAGGTTGAACATCACCTTGTCGAAGTCACGGGCGCCGAACTGTCCGCGGGATTGCAGATCCTCGATTCTCGATCTGGCCGTCTCGGCGTTGATGATGGCGGCAAGATATCGGCCATGTGGAACACTATCGACCTGCCCCCAATAGAGTTTGTGCTCGACAATGTAACGATCACCGGTGACCACGCACGCGGCCATTAACGTTCCTGAGGCAGCATAAAGCACTCGGACCGGAGAAAAAGGAACCTGTGCGCGAAGCTCATTATGGTAATTGAGCCGCTCCGTGTACGTCATGCCTCCGCTGTCTGCGTTGTGGCTCCAGAGAACCTCCGCCTGCCGCATCCACGAAAACAGATGTCCATACCCCCGGTTCGCCGCCGCCTCGGAATCGAGAATGTCACCGCCGTCCGTCACCGGCACGACCCCCTCGAACGGCCGGAACACCCGATGGGGCAGGATGCTCTCCCCCAACAGCACCGGGCGCAGGAATTCCGCCTCCACCCGGCCCGACAGGCCGGGCAGCGACTTCCACGGCTGCTTCTCCTGGCTGCTCCGTCGGCTGTGGACCAGGGGTGCGGAGGGGTCCATCCCGAGCGGACCGACCGGTGCCCGCTCCACGAGACAGAGCATGCGCGGCACCA
>JBIJED010000349.1:0-4242 GCA_044343785.1 Azospirillales bacterium
CCGAGGAGTTCCAGATGTTCGGCCTCACGGTGGTCGAGGAGCGCTACGCCCAGGGCCTCGAGTGGTTCGAGATCATCTCGAAGATCTATACGTCCGACACGCCGTTCGACTACGAGGGCAAGTACTATACCCTCCGCCAGGTCCGCGGCTTGCCGAAGCCGGTGCAGCAGCCGCGCCCGGTGACGCTCAACGCCGCCTTCTCGCCACCGGGGCGGGCCTTCGCGGCCAAGGCGGCCGACTTCCTCTTCACCACCTTCGTCGAGATCGAGGACGGGCGTGCGCACGTCGAGGACATGACCGAACGGGCGGCGAAGGAGGGGCGCGAGGTCGGCGTCTTCACCACCTGCCACGTCGTGTGCCGCCCCACCCAGCAGGAGGCGGAGGAGTATTACGAGCACTACACCAACACGATGGGCGACCATGTCGCCATCGACCATTACATGGGTCTGAAGTCGAAGAACTCCGGCAGCCACGATCCCGAGGCCTATCGCCTCCTCCGTCGGCGGTTCGCGGGCGGCGCGGGGTCCTATGCGCTGGTCGGCACGCCGCGGAAGATCGCGGACGAGCTGATCCGCATGGCCGAGGTCGGGTTCGCCGGAACGACGGTCTCCTTCGTGAACTTCCGCGAGGAGCTTCCATATTTCTCCGAGACCGTTCTGCCGCTCCTGCGCCAGGCCGGATTGCGCGTGTGCTGAAGCGAGAGGGGTCGGATCGTGAGCGGGACGGGTGAGATGCTGGAGGGCGGGGATCCGGCGGCTGACAGCCGCGCCTTCCGCCGGTCGCTGGGGATGTTCGCGACGGGCGTGACGGTGGTGACCGCGCGGGCGGGCCACCAGATGGTGGGGGTGACGGCGAATTCCTTCACCTCGGTCTCGCTCGACCCGCCCCTCGTCCTGTGGTCGATCGACAAATCGTCGACGAGCCTGCCCGTCTTCATGGCCGGCACGCACTTCGCCGTGAACGTGCTTGCGCGGGGCCAGATGGCTCTGTCGAACCATTTCGCAAAGACCGCCCCTGACAAGTTCGGCGGGATGGACTGGACGCCGGGTGCGGGCGGCGCGCCGCTGATCTCCGGGACGGCGGCGGTGTTCGAGTGCCGCCGGGCGGTCGAGCACGACGCGGGCGACCACATCTTGATGGTGGGCCACGTGGAGCGGCACGCGCGTTTCGACCACGACGTGCTGCTGTTCCACAGCGGAAAGTACAAGGCGACGGCGGCGCATCCCGACGCGGGGTGAGGCGGGGGAGGGCTGGTCCTCAGCCCCCGAACGTCAGGACCGTCTTCCCCCGCGCGTGCGGGCCCTCGGCCGCGTCGACGGCCTCGCGGAACCGCGCCAGCGGCACCGTGCGGCCGACGTCGGCCCGGATCGTTCCCGCTGCGGCCAGCGCGATCACCGCCGAGAGCTTGTCCGCATCCGGCGCCACGGCCTTGACCGTGACCGACACCCCGAATTCGGCCCCCCGGTCCGTGACCGGGGCCGCGAGCAGGCCGAGCATCGCGCCGCCCCGCCTCAGCACCCGGTAGCTGCGGTCGTGCACCTCGCCGCCGATCAGGTCGAAGACCACGTCGATGTCGGCGAGTGCCTCCTCGAACCGCACCTCGTCGTAGGCGACGACCGCGTCGGCGCCGAGCGCCCGCACGTGCGCCGCATTGCGGGCCGAGCAGGTTCCGGCCACCCAGGCGCCGCGCGCCCTGGCGATCTGCACCGCGAGCCCGCCGACCCCGCCGGCCGCCCCCTGCACCAGCACCCGCGTCCCCGGCGCGACGGGCGCCCAGGCGGCCAGCGGCTCCCATGCGCTCACGCCCGCCAGCGCCAGCGCCGCGGCGTGCACCGCGGACAGGCCGTCGGGAACCGGCACGACGAACTTCGCGTCGATCGCGATCCGCTCGGCCCAGGTGCCCATGCCGCGCGGCGCGACGAAGCAGACGCGCCGTCCGAGCAGATCCGCCGGCCCACCCGGACCCACCGCTTCGACCACGCCGGCGCCGTCGCGGCCGGGAATCGCCGGAAAGGTCACGGGGAAGAAGGCCTGGAGAAGCCCCGACCGGATCTTGCGGTCGACGGGGTTGAGGCTCGCCGCCTCCGTCCGCACCAGGACCGCGCCCGGTCCGGGCACGGGGTCGGGCAGGTCGGCCGGGCGGAGGACGTCGGGAGGACCGTAGCGGTCGTGGAGGATGGCGCGCACCGGGTTGATCCTCAGGCGGTCAGGCGCTCGACCTCGTCGAGCGGGTTCCAGGCGGCCGCCGGATCGTCGGGCGGCACCGCGGCCAGCAGCATCCGCGTGTAGGGGTGCTGCGGGTTCGCGAAGACGGTCTCGGTCGGCCCCGTCTCCACCACCTCGCCCCGCCACATGACCAGCACGCGGCTGCACAGATAGCGGACGACCGACAGGTCGTGGGAGATGAACAGCATCGAGAAGCCGAACTCGTCGCGAAGCCGCAGCAGCAGGTTCAGGAGCTGCGCCTGCACCGACACGTCGAGGCCCGACACGATCTCGTCCGCCACCAGCACCTTTGGCGTCGTGCAGAGTGCGCGCGCGATGTTCACCCGCTGCCGCTGCCCGCCCGAGAGCTGGGACGGATAGCGGGTCGCCGTCTCGGGCGGCAGCCCGATCTCGCGCAGGAGTTCGCGCGCCCGGGCGAGCCGCTCGTCCCACGTCGTCGCCCGGGCACCGGCCTCCATCGCCTGGGTGACGATGCTGGCCACGCGGCGGCGCGGGTTGAGCGCCGACTGGGGGTCCTGGAACACCATCTGGACGGTGTCGAGGCGGGCCTGCCGGGCAAGGCGGCTGCCGTCGGTCACGTCGCGCCCGCCCATCACGACGGAGCCCGCGGTCGGCGTCTCCAGCCCCACGATCAGCTTGGCGAGCGTGCTCTTGCCGCTCCCGCTCTCGCCGACCACGCCGACGAACTCGTTGCGCGCGATCTCGAGGCTGACGCCCTTGAGCGCGTCGAAGTGCCGGCGGGAGCTGAGGAAGCCGCCGCCGAGGGCGTATCGCTTCGTCACCGCGTCGACGGTCACGAGGGGGCCGCCGCTGCCGGCGCCGGAGGGGGCCATGCCGATCGCCGGGGCGGCGATCGACGCGGTCGACGCCGCGCGCAGGCACGCGACCGCATGGTCGGCGCCGGTCGCGACCGTCGGCGGCTCCGCCCGCCGGCAGGCGTCCTCCACCAAGGGACAGCGCGGCGCGAAGCGGCAGCCGTCGAGCGCAAGCTGGCCCAGGAGGCCGGGCATCTGCTCGGGCAGGGAATGCAGCGCGCGGCGGGGACCCGACAGGTTCGGGTTCGCCAGCTGGAGGCAGCGGGTGTAGGGGTGCGTCGGGCTCGCGAAGACGGTCCGCGCCGGCCCGCGCTCGACCGGCCGGCCGGCGTAGAGGACGAGGATCTCGTCGCAGATCTGGGCCGCCAGCTTCAGGTCGTGGGTGATGAAGACGACGCCCGTGCCCGATTTCTCCTGCATCTCGCGGATCAGGCGGACGATGCGGGCCTGGATCGTGACGTCGAGCGCGGTCGTCGGCTCGTCCGCGACCACGAGGCGCGGGCGGCTCGCGAAGGCCATCGCGATCAGAACCCGCTGGCACATCCCGCCCGAGAGCTGGTGCGGATACCTGGTCAGGAGGTCGGCGCCGTGGGGCAGGTGGACCGCCTCGAACATGGCGAGCGCCCGTTCCCGCCGCTCGCTGCGGTCGCGGACGCCGAGGCGGGCGAGGTGCTCGTCGATCTGCTGGCCGATCGTGAAGACCGGGTTGAGGGCCGAGAGCGGTTCCTGCGGGATGAAGGCGATGTCCTTGCCCAGCAGGTCGCGGCGCGCCCGCGCCTCCATCGTCACGAGGTCGCGCCCGTCGAACGTCAGGCTGCCGCCCGACACGCGGAACCCCGGCGGCAGGACCTGCGCGATCGTCCGGCCGATCATCGACTTGCCGGCGCCGCTCTCGCCGACGAGGCCCATCATGCGGCCGGGGGCGAGGGCGAAGTCGAGTTCGCGCAACGCCTGCACGGTCTTGCCGGCGATGGTGGCGCTGACGGTGAGGCTCCGGGCGACGAGGAGGGTCATCGCGGGCGACCCCCTCTCCCCCGGCCCCTCCCCCCGGGGGGGGGAGGGGAGAAGCACAGGAGCGGATCCGACGTTCCGTCCCCTCCCCCCCCCGGGGGGAGGGACAGGGAGAGGGGGGGGAGCAGGCCGACACCCGTCATCCTCACCCCTCCCGCGTCTGGTTGAGCCGCACGTCGAGCGTCCGCCG
>JBIJED010000348.1:0-4242 GCA_044343785.1 Azospirillales bacterium
ACCGGCCGCACCGTGCTGGTCACGGGCGGGGCCGGGGCCGTCGCCCAATACGCGATCGAATTCGCGCGCTGGGACGGGGCGACCGTGATCGCGACCGTCAGCAGCGAGGGGAAGGCCGCCGTCGCCCGTGCCGCCGGGGCCGCGCACACCATCGACTACCG
This sequence comes from Azospirillales bacterium, assembly GCA_044343785.1. Classification (GTDB taxonomy): domain Bacteria; phylum Pseudomonadota; class Alphaproteobacteria; order Azospirillales; family Azospirillaceae; genus CANGXM01. The sequence continues at coordinate 162 of JBIJED010000348.1, forward strand.
CCGCGAGGACGTCGTCGCCCGGGTGATGGAGATCACCGGCGGTGCCGGCGTCGACCGGGTGGTGGAGGTCGATTTCGGCGAGAACCTCGCGACCACGGTCGAGGTGGTGAAGCCGAACGGCACCATCGCCGCCTATTCGGCGACGCGCGTGCCGGAGCCGGTCCTCCCCTACTACGCCTTCGCGCGAAAGGGGCTGCGGCTCCACTTCGTCCAGGGCCTGATCCTGACACCGCCCGCGCGCGAGGCCGCGGTCCGCGACATCGGCGCGGGGCTGCGGGCGGGGGTCTTCCGCAACATGATCGCGGGCCGGCATGGCCTCGCCGACGTGGCCGGCGCGCACGAGCGGCTGGAGGCGGGGGCGCTCGGCAAGGTGATCGTGGAGAACGCGGCGGGCTGAGGAAGGGGGCCGGTCCCTACCGTCCCAGCACGTCGCGATAGAGGGCCACCGTCGCAGCACCGACCGCGTCGGCCGACATCTCCCGCTCCACGAGCCGACGCGCCCCCTCCCCCAGCCGGCGGCGCAGCGCCGGGTCGGCCGCGAGGCGGCCGATCGCGTCGGCCAGCGCCTCCACGTCGTCGACGGGAACGAGGAGGCCCGTGTCGTCGCGCGCCACCTCCGGCCCGCCCGGCGCCCGCCCCGCGATCACCGGGCGACCGCAGGCCATGGCCTCCAGCAGGCTCCGGGGGATGCCCTCGGTCTTCGACACCAGGACCGCCATGTGCGCCCGCGCGTGGACCATGCGCACGTCGGCCACATGGCCGAGCCAGCGCACCCCCGGCCGGGCGCCCCAGTCGCGCAGCGTCGCCTCGTCGACCGAGCCGGGGTTGTCCGGATCCGGCGTGCCGGCGAGGAGGACGCCGACCTCGACGCCTCGCCCCCGCAGGATCGCCTGCGCCTCGACCACGAGGTGCGGACCCTTGTAGCGCAGCATCCGCCCGACGAAGGCCACCGTCGGCGGTCCGCCGTCGGGCTCGGCCAAGGGCACGAACCGGTCGATCTCGATGCCCGATCCCGGGATCAGGCGCACGGTTCCCGGGCGGGCGAGGCGGCGACCCTCCACGAGCGCCAGATCCTCGCCGTTCTGCACGATCACCCGCGTGCGGGCGCGGCGGAAGGCGAGGCGCATGCAGGCGAGGAGGACGGCGCGCCGCAGCCTGTCCTTCGCCCGCTCGCCGAGGAAGCCGCTGCCCAGCCCGTTCAGGCTGTGGACCGCCGCGGGCGCCCGCACCAGCCGCAGGGCGAGGCCCCCGAGCAGGATCGGCTTGAGGGCGACAAGATGGACGAGCACCGGCCGCAGGCGCCGGAAGAGCGCGGCGAGGGCGAGCACCCGGCGCAGGACCGCGAGCGCACCCCGCTCGCTGCGCGACCAGGGAAGGGGGTGGAGGGCGAACCCCTCGGCGCGGATCGCGTCGGCGTGCCGGTCCACCCGCGTCGCGACGGCCACGCGGAAACCGGCCGCGGCGGCGGCGCGCGCCATGGGAAGCCGGTGGGAGACGAAGTACCAGTCCTCGGTCACCACGAAGAGGACGAGCGGGCCGTCCCCCGTCCCGGTCCCGGCGTCAGCCGGCACCCTTGACCTCGCGCTCCGGTCCGTCATCCCCCCGCCCGGCGGACGCGGCCGGGGCGGGGCCGGGGACGTAGCCGGGCACCGACGCGGCCAGCAGCGTGCGCAGCCGGTCGGCGGCCTCCTCCTCCACCGCGCGCTCGATCTCGTCGAAGGTGCGCATCAGGAGGACGGGGTCGATCACCTGCGGCGAGGCGACGAGCACGCCGTCGACCGGCGTGGGGAGCGTGCGCTCCGCCTCGTCGAACAGCTCCTCGTAGAGCTTCTCGCCCGGCCGCAGGCCGACGAACTCCACCTTCACGTCCACGTCCGGCCGGAGCCCCGCGAGGCGGATCATCTGCCGGGCGAGGTCCACGATCTTCACCGGCTTGCCCATGTCGAGCACGAAGATGCGGCCGGCCTCCTCGGGGTGCGAGAGGCCGAAGGCCGACGCCTGCAGGACCAGTTGCACGGCCTCCGCGATCGTCATGAAATAGCGCGTCATCTCCGGGTGGGTGACCGTGAGGGGTCCGCCCGCGGCCAGCTGCTGCTGGAACAGCGGCACGACCGAGCCGGAGGAGCCGAGCACATTGCCGAAGCGGACGGTGATGAAGCGCGTCGTCGAGCCGAAGCGGCGCGGCCCGTGGAAGTCGAGCGACTGGCACCAGCTCTCGGCCAGCCGCTTGGTCGCCCCCATCACGTTGACCGGGCGGACCGCCTTGTCGGTGGAGATCAGCACCATGCAGCGCACGCCCGCCAGCCGCGCGGCGTCGGCCACGTTGCGGGTGCCGAGGCAGTTGGTCGCCACGCCGTCCGCCACGTTGCCCTCGACGATGGGGACGTGCTTGCGGGCGGCGGCGTGGAAGACGAGGTCCGGCCGCTCGCGCAGCATGAGCGCGCGAATCCGGTCGGCGCGGCGGACGTCGCCCAGGAGCGGGACCAGCACGAGGTCCGGGAACGTGGACCGCAGCTGCATCTCGACCGTGTAGAGCGCGAACTCGCTCTGTTCGAGGATGACGAGGCGGGCCGGGCCGTCCGCGGCGATCTGGCGGCACAGCTCGCTGCCGATGCTGCCGCCCGCCCCGGTGACGAGCACCGTGGCGCCGCGGATCATGTCGAAGACGGGCGTGCGGTCGAGCGCCACCTGCGCCCGGCCGAGCAGGTCCTCGATGGCGATGGGCCGCAGCGCGACCGGGCCCCCGCCCGTCTCGGTGTCCTGGAAGTCGGTGAGGCTCGGCAGGCGCGAGAGCGGCAGGTTGAGCGCGTCGCAGCGGTCGAGCAGCGCGCGCAGGAGCTCGCCCTTCATCTCGTGCGGCGGGCTCGCGATCACCACGCGCTGCGGCCGGTCGGCGGCCGTCGACCGCGCGTCGACCACCCGCTCGAGGTCGTCGAGCGTGCCGACGACCGCCACACCGTGGATCGACCGGCCGACGTTGGCCTGTTTGCGGTCGAGCATCCCGACCACGCGGTAGAGCGCGCCGACGTCGCCCGAGAGCGAGCGGATGAACAGCTCCGCGTTCCGGTCGGAGCCGACGAGGAGGACGGGGATGCGGTCGACCGCCGCCATGCGCTGCTTGACCGCGAGGCGCCGGTCCTTGGCAACGCGGTGGACGAAGCGCGGCCCGCCCAGGAGGACGAGGAGGACGAACCAGTTGATCGGCGGCACCGAGCGTGGCAGCGGATCGAGGCGGTTGATGAGGAACATCGCCAGCACGAAGACGACGATGGTGATCGTCACCGCCCGGGTCAGGTTCGTCAGGTCCTCGGTCGAGGAATAGCGCCAGATCCCGCGGTAGAGACCACACAGACGATAGACCACGGCCGCGATCACGAGGATCACCGGCAGGCCCGTCAGCATCACGTCGAGCCAGAAGTCGAACGCGTCCGATCCCACCCGAAGGTAGAAGGCGAAGACGAACGCCACCGCCGTCATGAACAGGTCGTGGACGTAGGCGAGCGTCTGACGCCGCATCGATGACGGATCCCTGCGTTTGTGCGCCGCGGAGGCGATCGGGGATCGCCCTTCGGTTGTTTATGCCTCCCGGCCGGCCGCGTCCACCCCCGCGCGGGTGCCGGGGGTGATCAAATCGCTTGCAAGGCGGGGACGGTTCGCCGAAAGAGCGTCGGGCGCGCGGGTCTCGAGGTGATCGCCGGTGACGGGAACGGACGGGCAGACGACGGTCGTCGCCATCGCGCTGGTCGCGGCGGCGGGCGTCCTTTCGGCCGTGGCGACGGGCCTCGTGCTGCGCCTCCTGCGCCGCCGCGCCATCCTCGACCTCCCCAACGAACGGTCCAGCCACACGGTCCCCACTCCCCGCGGGGGCGGCTGGGGGTTGCTGGCGGGGCTCGTCCCCGCGTGGATCGTCCTCGCCGTCCTCCTCGCCCCCGGCGACCCGTGGGCGCTGGCGCCCGTCGCGGGCGTCGCGGTGCTGGCCGCCGTCTCCTGGGCGGACGACCGGCGCGGCCTTCCGGCGCGCGTGCGCTTCGCGGTGCAGACGGGCGTGGCGGCGCTGGCGCTCCTCGCCCTGCCGGCCGGT
>JBIJED010000350.1:0-4239 GCA_044343785.1 Azospirillales bacterium
CGATCTCGTCGTCGGCCGGTCCAACTGGCAGATGGGCGCGATGGGCGGCACCTACGTCCGCGACCGGGCGACCAACCGGTCGTGGCTCGTCCAGGGCCGCGTCACGCTGCCTTTCGAGGCCAACATCTGGATGGACCGCCAGATCGCCGACGTGCCGGCCGACCGGGCGGCGAAGGTGGTGCTGTCGGGCGGCGACGTGCCGACCCTCACGATGACCCGGGCCGCGGACGGCAAGGCGGTGATCGCCGGGATGCCGGAGGGCCGGGAGATGAAGACCGCGGACGCCGACCGCGTCCTTTCCCTCTTCACGGCGATGAACTTCGACGACGTGAAGGGCGCGCAGGGCCTCTCGGTCGATCCGGCGGGGCGCACGGCCGAGGTCACGACGACCGACGGCCTCGTCCTGCGGCTGAAGCCGGTGAAGGACGGGGAGGCGACGCTCTGGCGCCTGGAGGCGACCGCGACGGCGGACGCGACGAAGGCGGAGGCCGAGCGGATCAACGCGCTGGGCGGCCGGTTCGTCTATCGCCTGCCGATCTTCAAGGCGGATGTCGTCGCCTTCGGCCCGGAGCAGGTGACCCAGCCGGGGCGGGGGTCGTGACCCCTGCATTTGATGCGATCGTCATCGCCAAACATTGTACCCTGCCGGGACCGACGACCGTTCGGAGCCTATGGTTCATTGTCCGTCGCGATGTCTCCGCATCTCGAGAATGTCAGGGTCGTTTTCGAGTGAAGGCAGGCCGAAATGATCCTGCTGGCCCCCGTAGCTTAGAATGCCCGCCTTGTTCTCGGCGCTGATTTCGAGGTGAATCCTCAAGCAATAGATTCCATGTAGAAGGGCTTGGAACGCATCCACCCCGCCCATGGTGGCATGCCGACGCGTCCACGGTCCGATCAACTCGACGCGACATGACCAATCCTGCTCCCCCTTCATCTGTGGGCGCTCGATTCGGACCTCCATCGTTCCGAGGTCGCCGCATTCATAGGACCGGATGGCGATTGGATCAGCGACAACCGGGACGTAATCAGATGTCTGTGTCATGTCAGTGCCCCAGGAACAATTGTTGAATAGGCCTGCCGACGAGGCATTGACTGTATCTGTCCATGGCACTCCCACGACATGCACGCTTCCATGCGGGGTGTACAGATGGTGAAGCGCACCTTGCGAAATCCCTGTTAAGTTGCGCGTTGCACGTTATCTCTCTCCAGTTTATTTCTTCTATGTGATCATCTAGATTTTTTGGTATTCTAATTGAGTTTCCGATCTGAGATGTATTCCTCCCCACAGCGCTGCGATCGTAGGCATCGACATTAACGATTGTGCCGTCGACCCGCCTCGTGTGTTCGCGGACATGCACGATCCCATTGCTCGTATTGCTTTGTTCCTTGGAAGGATAGAGTTCTTCCCATCCTTTTGTGATGCGATCGATAAACTCCGTGCGTTCTGGATGGTTCGGACTCCAGTATCGGGGGTCCCGCATCGCTTCAATCAACTGGCTCTCGCTCATTCGCTCGGCCGTGGGTACGCTCCCATCATGAAAGGCAAAAATTCCTATCATGGGTGGGCACGAGATGCCACCAGAAGTTTAGGGCGCCTGTTACCCGCAGCTCGGAAACGCCATCTCAGAACGTCACCACCTGCCGCACCGCCGTCCCGTCCGCCAGCCGGTCGAAGCCGGCGTTGATGTCCGCGAGATCGAGCGTCCCGCTCATCAGCCGGTCGACCGGCAGCCGCCCGCGCTGCATCATCCGCACATAGCGGGGGATGTCGCGCGACGGCACGCAGCTCCCGATGTAGGAGCCCTTCAGGGTCCGCTCCTCGACCACGAGGCTGACCGGCGGCAGCGCCAGCGTCGCGGCGGGGTTCGCGAGGCCCGCCGTCACCGTCGTCCCGCCGCGCCGGGTGATGCGGTAGGCGAGGTCGAGCGCGGGGGCGGAGCCCGCCATCTCGAACGCCGTGTCCACGCCGCCCTTCGTCGCCGCCTTCACCGCCTCGACGCAGCCCGGGTCGGCCGGGTCGAAGGCGTCGGTCGCGCCCAGCGAGACGGCGAGGTCGCGCTTGGCCGCCAGCGGGTCGAGCGCCAGGATGCGCTCCGCCCCTGCCGCGACGGCCCCCAGCACCGCCGCGAGGCCGACGCCGCCCAGCCCCACGACCGCGACCGTCGTGCCCGGCTTCACCGCGGCCGTGTTCACGACCGCCCCCACGCCCGTCATCACGGCGCAGCCGAACAGCGCCGCCACGGCCGGCGGCACGTCCGGGTCGATCCTCACGAGCGACCGGCGGGAGACGACCGCGTGCGTCGCGAAGGCGGAGACGCCGAGGTGATGATGGATCGGCGCGCCCGCGAACGTCAGCCGCCGGGCCCCGGACAGCAGCGTGCCCTGGCCGTTGGCCGCCACGCCCGGCTCGCACAGCGCGGGCCGTCCCTCCGCGCAGGGGCCGCAGTGGCCGCAGGAGGGGACGAACACCATCACCACCCGGTCGCCCTTCGCGAGGTCCGGCACGCCGGACCCGAGGGCCTCCACGACGCCGGCTGCCTCGTGGCCCAGCGCCATGGGCACCGGGCGCGGCCGGTCGCCGTTCATCACCGACAGGTCGGAGTGGCAGAGCCCCGCGGCCTCGATCCGCACCAGCACCTCGTCCGGCCCCGGCGGGGCGAGGTCGAGCCGCTCGATCCGGATCGGCCGGCTCTCGGCATAGGGGCGGGGAGCGCCCACCACGTGAAGGACGGCGGCCTCGATCTGCATGGCGGTTTCCTCCGGTGCGATGTCCCGCGTCGTGCCCGTCTGGCGGGATCATGTCCGATGACGTACACAATCGACCGCCCGAGGGTCCACCCCGTCGCCGCCGATGCCCGCCCCCCGACGCGCCGCCGTCGTCTTCATCTTCGTGACCGTGCTGCTCGACGTGATGGCGCTGGGATTGATCCTGCCGGTGCTGCCGCGGCTCGTGATCGAGTTCTCCGGCGACGACGCCGTCGTCGCGGCCGAGGTCTACGGCCTGTTCGGGCTCGCCTGGGCGGCGATGCAGTTCCTGTTCTCGCCGCTGCTCGGCGCGCTGTCGGACCGCTTCGGCCGCCGGCCCGTGCTGCTCGTGTCGGTGTTCGGGCTGGGCGTCGACTACGTGCTGATGGCGCTTGCTCCGAACCTCGGCTGGCTGCTGGCCGGACGGATCCTCGCCGGCATCACCGCGGCGAGCTTCTCCACCGCAGCGGCCTACGTCGCCGACGTCACCCCAGCGGAGGATCGTGCCTCCGGGTTCGGGATGCTGGGGGCCGCGTTCGGGCTCGGGTTCGTCCTCGGCCCGGCGGTCGGCGGTCTCCTCGGCGGCCTCGACCCCCGGCTTCCGTTCTGGGTTGCGGCGGGGCTGGCATTCGCGAACGGCCTCTACGGCCTCTTCGTCCTGCCCGAGAGCCTGCCGCGGGAGCGGCGGACGCCGCGTCTGGTCTGGGCGCGCGCCAACCCCGTCGGCGCCCTGCGCCTCCTCGGCCGGCAACGGTCGCTGGCGGGCCTCGCCACGGTGAGCGTGCTGTTCTATCTGGCGCACGAGGTGCTGCCGAGCGTCTGGGTGCTGCACGCCACCCACCGCTACGGCTGGGACGAGGCGACGGTGGGCCTGTCGCTCGCCGCGACCGGCGTGTGCGGGATGGTGGTGCAGGGGCTGCTCGTGAAGCCCGTCGTCCGCCGCGTCGGCGAGCGGGCGGCGCTCCTCGTCGGGCTCGTCTTCGGGATCGCGGGGTTCGTCCTCTTCGCCGTCGCGGCCACCGGCGCGATGGTGTGGGCGGCGATCCCGGTGTTCGCGCTGTGGGGCCTCTACGGGCCCGCGTCGCAGAGCCTGATGAGCCGTCGGGTGGAGCCGAGCGAGCAGGGCCAGCTCCAGGGCGCGCTCACCGCGCTGCGGGGGCTGACGGGGCTGGTCGGGCCCGTGTTGTTCACGGGCGTCTTCGCCCGCGCGGTCGATGGGTCGTGGGGCCTCGCCGCCGGCGCGCCCTATGCGCTGGCGGCGATCGTCCTCGGGGTCGCGCTGCCGATCGCGGTCGCCGCCACCCGATCCGGCGGCGACCGTCGGTGACGTCCGCTCAGGGCCGGCCGAGCGCCTCGCGATAGAGCCTGGACTTCAACGCCGCGGCGGCGACGCGGCGGTCGGTCAGGTCGCTCTCGTCGACGTTCGCGATGCCGGCCTCGCGGATGAGGCGAAGCAGCAGGGCGCGGACGGTCACCCCCTCCTCGTGGGCACGA
>JBIJED010000585.1:0-2557 GCA_044343785.1 Azospirillales bacterium
CGTCCGCGTCGTGAAGTCCACGGCCGACGTCGAGGCGAGCGCCCGCGAGATGCTGGGCCACGTGCTGGTCACCAAGCAGACCGGGCCCGACGGCAAGGAGGTCAAGCGCCTCTACGTCGAGGAAGGCTGCGACATCAAGCGGGAACTCTATCTCTCCATGCTGGTCGACCGCGGCAGCGGCCGCGTCACCGTCGTCGCCTCGACCGAGGGCGGCATGGAGATCGAGGAGGTCGCCGCCAACCATCCCGAGAAGATCGTCAAGCTCGCGATCGATCCGCTCACGGGGCTGCGCGGCTTCCATGCGCAGAAGATCGCCTTCGGCCTGGGCCTCGCCGGCAAGCAGGTGGGCGAGGCGGTGGCGCTCCTGAAGAACATCTACAAGGCGTTCGTCGATCTCGACGCGGCGCTGCTCGAGGTGAACCCGCTGGTCGTGACCGGCGAGGGCAAGCTGATCGTCCTCGACGCCAAGATGGGCTTCGACGACAACGCGCTCTACCGCCACAAGGACATCGAGGAGCTGCGCGACGAGAGCGAGGAGGACGCCTCGGAGATCGAGGCGGCCAAGCACTCGCTCAACTACGTCAAGCTCGACGGGGCGATCGGCTGCATGGTGAACGGCGCCGGCCTCGCCATGGCCACGATGGACATCATCAAGCTCTACGGGTCGGAGCCGGCCAACTTCCTCGACGTGGGCGGCGGCGCCACCAGGGAGCGCGTCACCGCGGCCTTCAAGATCATCCTGAAGGACCCGAACGTCGAGGGCATCCTCGTCAACATCTTCGGCGGCATCATGCGCTGCGACGTCATCGCCGAGGGCGTGGTCGCCGCCGCGCGCGAGGTGAGCCTGCACGTCCCGCTCGTCGTCCGGCTGGAGGGCACGAACGTGGACCTCGGCAAGAAGATCCTGGCCGAGAGCGGCCTTCCCATCCAGTCCGCCGATCATCTCGCCGACGCGGCCGAGAAGATCGTCAAGGCCGTGAAGGAGGCGAAGTAACGCCATGGCCGTTCTCGTCGACAAGAACACCAAGGTCATCTGCCAGGGCTTCACCGGCGCGCAGGGCACCTTTCATTCCGAGCAGGCGATCGCCTACGGGACGAAGATGGTCGGCGGCGTGACGCCGGGTAAGGGCGGCTCCACCCACCTCGACCTGCCGGTCTTCGACACGGTCGCCGAGGCGGTGGCCAGGACCGGCGCCGACGCCAGCGTGATCTACGTGCCCGCACCCTTCGCGGGCGACGCGATCCTCGAGGCGATCGAGGCCGAGGTCCCGCTCGTGGTCTGCATCACCGAAGGCATCCCGGTGCTCGACATGGTGATGGTCAAGCGTAAGCTTCAGGGCACGAAGACGCGCCTCATCGGGCCGAACTGCCCGGGCGTCATCACGCCGGACGCCTGCAAGATCGGCATCATGCCGGGCCACATCCACAAGCGCGGCAAGATCGGGATCGTCTCCCGCTCGGGCACGCTCACCTACGAGGCGGTGGCCCAGACGACGGCGGCCGGCCTCGGCCAGTCCACCTGCATCGGCATCGGCGGCGACCCGGTCAACGGGACGAACTTCGTCGAGGCGCTCGAGATGTTCATGGGCGATCCCGAGACCCAGGGGATCATCATGATCGGCGAGATCGGCGGGCAGGCCGAGATCGACGGCGCCGACTTCATCGCCGCGTCGAAGACGAAGAAGCCGGTCGTCGGCTTCATCGCCGGCCGCACCGCACCTCCGGGCCGCCGCATGGGCCACGCGGGCGCCGTCATCTCCGGCGGCAACGACACGGCCGAGTACAAGGTCGAGAAGATGAAGCTGGCCGGCATCCACGTGTCGGAGAGCCCGGCCTCGCTGGGCCAGACCATGCTGGCGGCGATGCGGGGCTGACGGCCCTTCGTCACCGGAACGACGGGGGCCCCGCCGGCGACGGCGGGGCCCTTTTCCGTTTCCGTTCCGTGCTATCCTGGCGTCCGGAGGTTGCCATGGACCACCCCGTGGATTTCGTCGCCTGGGCCGACGAGCAGGCCGCGATCCTGCGGCGGCTCCGGGCCGCGCGCGTGAACGACCTGATGGGCCTCGATGCGGAACGCCTCGCGGAGGAGGTTCAGGACTTGGGCGACCTTCGGCGCGAGGACCTCGAAGCGGCGCTGTCGCGCATCCTCGAACATCTGCTGAAGCTGGAACTGAGCCCCGCGGCCGATCCCCGCCGCGGCTGGATCCTCAGCGTCGTCGAGCACCGGAACCGGGCCGTCCGCCTTCTCCGACGGAGCGGAACCCTGCGTCGCGAGGTCCCGGGGATGTTGCCCGACGCCTGGGCCGACGGGCGCCGGCTGGCCGTCCGCGGCCTCGCCTTCGACGGCATCGCGGCCGTCGACGTCCCCGCCGACTGCCCGTGGACGCTCGACCAGATCCTCGACGACGATTTCGAGCCCGCCAACCGTCACGGGCTCGTGTGACCGGATCGTCGCCGGACGTCCGGCCGCAGGTCACGGCCGCGGTCACGCGCGGCGTCCGGCGCGCGTTGGCGGACCGGGGGTTCGCGAGCGTGGCGGAGGTCGCGCTGCCCAACG
>JBIJED010000351.1:0-4216 GCA_044343785.1 Azospirillales bacterium
CGTCGTCCGCGCCGCCGACGACGTCAGCTTCGAGGTGCCGCAGGGGAAGTTCTTCACCCTGCTGGGCCCGTCCGGCTGCGGCAAGACGACGACCCTGCGCTCGATCGCCGGGCTGGAGAAGCCGACCGGCGGGGAGATCCGGGTCGGCGACCGCACCGTCTTCTCCGCCGCGCAGGGCATCTTCGTGGCGCCCAACCGCCGGAACTTCGGGATGGTGTTCCAGTCCTACGCGATCTGGCCGCACATGAACGTGTTCCAGAACGTGGCCTTCCCGCTGGAGGTCGGCCGGCGCCGCTTCTCGCGGGCGGAGAAGGCGGACCGGGTGATGCGGGTGCTGCACGCGGTCGCCCTCGACCACCTGGCCGAGCGCGAGGCGACGCGCCTGTCGGGCGGGCAGCAGCAGCGCCTGGCGCTGGCCCGGGCGCTGGTCATGGAGCCCGACCTGCTGCTCCTCGACGAGCCGCTGTCGAACCTCGACCTGAAGCTGCGGGAGCGGATGCGGTTCGAGCTGAAGCGCATCCAGCGCGAACTCGGCATCACCACCATCTACGTCACCCACGACCAGGGCGAGGCGCTGGCGCTCTCCCACGAGATCGCGGTGATGAACGCCGGCCGCATCGTCCAGCGCGGCGGCCCGCGCGACATCTACGAGCGGCCGAAGTCGCGCTTCGTCGCCGACTTCATCGGCTCCACCAACTTCGTGGATGGCGCCGTCCTCGCCCGCGAGGCGGAGCCCCACCATTGGCGCGTCTCGACCCCGATCGGCGAGCTGCGCGTCGTCTGCCACGAGGACCTCGGCCGTGGCGAGGCGCTGACCGTCTCGATCCGGCCGGAGGACGTGGAACTGACCGAGGCGCCGGTCGACGGGGCGGACGGGCGCAACGCGCTTTCCGGCACGGTCGACCAGAAGGTCTTCCTCGGCGAGTACATCGATTTCCAGGTGAAGATCGGCGAGACGATCCTTCTGGCCCGTGCCCACCCCACGCTGCGAACGCCCGTCGGCAATCCCATCAACGTCCGCATCGACCCCGGGAAGTGCATCGCCCTGCCCGAGGACGAGCCCCGCCGGCAGGCGGCCTGACCCCGCCGCGCGATACCCCGAGACCCGAGCACCCCAAGGGAGAGCAAAGATGTCGAAGTCCGCGATCGTGTCGGAGGAGATGGCGAAGAAGTTCGCCACCGAGAAGGACACCCCCTACCTGCGGTGGGTCCGCAACGAAGGCCTCGACATCATCGCCGCCCACTACGTCCCCAACCTGCGCACGGTGGAGCTGAAGCCCTGGGCGCGGCGCGGCGGGGCGGGCGTCTACATCAACCACGAGGCCTCGCGCACGTCGAACGACTGCTACGTCTGCGAGATCCCGGCCGGCAGGAGCCTCAGCCCCCAGCGCCAGCTGTTCGAGGAGATGATCATGGTGCTGGAGGGCCGCGGCTCGACCAGCGTGTGGAACGACGCGGGCGCCAAGGTCACCTTCGAATGGGGCCCGGGGGCGCTGTTCGCCATCCCGCTCAACGCCTGGCACCAGCACTTCAACGGTTCCGGCCGGAAGCCGGCGCGCTTCGTGGCGGTGACCAACGGCTCGCAGGTGATGAACCAGTTCGACGACGCCGGGTTCGTGTTCGACACCCCCTACGACTTCAAGAACCGCTTCTCGGGCGAGCCGGACTACTTCAGCGGCAAGGGCGAGCAGAAGGGCCTGCTGCTGGAGACGAACTTCGTCGCCGACGCGGTCAACATCCCCCTCATCAGCGCGAAGGAGCGCGGGGCCGGCGGCGGGCACATCCGCTTCAACATGGCCAAGGGGTCGATGAACAGCCACATCTCCCAGTTCCCGGTGGGCACCTACAAGAAGGCGCACGCCCACGGTCCGGGGGCGCACGTCATCATCCTGTCGGGCGAGGGCTATTCGCTGATGTGGCCGGAGGGCGACGAGCCCAAGCGCTACGAGTGGCAGGTGGGCGCCATGGTCGTCCCGCCGAACATGTGGTTCCACCAGCACTTCAACACGGGCAACGCGCCCGCGCGCTACCTCGCCTTCAAGCACGAAGTGGTGTCGATGAGGAACGCGCAGGGCGTGCCCAAGGCGTGGATCAGCCGGCGGCTGGGCGGCGACCAGATCGACTACGCCGACGAGCAGCCCGCGATCCGGACCCTGTTCGCCGACGCGCTGGCGAAGAACGGGCTCAGCCCGCGCATGGACGCGGCCTATGAAGCCGAACTGGCCGACCTGCCGCCCAAGGCGGCCTGACGGCCCCGACCGATCAACCAGTCGACCAATCAAGAGACGGGGAGGACATCATGATCACGAGACGCACGTTCGGGATCGCGGGCACCGCGACCCTCGCCGGGGTCGCCGCCGGCACGCCGCTCCGCGCGTTGGCGCAGGCGGCGCCGGACGTCGCCGGCCTCCAGGGCGCCGACCGCACCCGGCGCCTGATCGACGGCGCCAAGCGCGAGGGCACGATCTCGATCTATGCCTCGATGCCGGTCGAGGACATGCAGGTGATCACGGCCGCGTTCGAGCAGAGGTACGGCGTGAAGGCCACCATCTGGCGCGCGTCGTCGGAAAACCTGCTCCAGCGGGTGGTGACCGAGGCGCGCGCCCGCCGGTTCGAGGTCGACATCGTCGAGACGAACGGGCCGGAACTCGAGGCCCTGCACCGTGAGCGGATCCTCGTCCCGGTCCGCTCGCCGCTCCTGACCGAGCTGCTGCCGGCGGCCGTCCAGCCGCACGGGGAGTGGGTGGGCACGCGCCTCAACGTCTACGCGCTCGCCTACAACACCAATCTGGTGAAGAAGGAGGAGCTGCCGAACAGCTGGGCGGGCTTCGTCGACGCGAAGTGGCGGGGCAGGCTCGGCATCGAGGCGGAGAACTGGGACTGGTTCGCGGCCGTCGTCTCCAGGCTCGGCGAGGAGCAGGGGCTGCGCATCTTCCGCGAGATCGTCGCGGGGCCCGGCATCTCGATCCGCCGCGGGCACACGCTGCTCTCCAACCTCGTCGCCTCGGGCGAGGTTCCGCTGGCGCTGACCATCTACGACTACCGCGGCGAGCAGCTGCGCTCGAGCGGCGCGCCGGTCGACTTCTACTACATCCAGCCGACGCCGGCCCGCGTGAACGGTGTCGCCATGCACCGGGCCGCACCCCGGCCGCACGCGGCGGCGCTCTTCTACGACTTCATGCTGTCCGACGCGCAGGACATCCTCGCCCAGCGGGGATTCTCGCCGACCAACATCAAGCGCAAGCCGCTGCCGGCCGGTCTCGACATCAACATCATCAACAGCGCCCAGATGCTGGCCGAGGGCCAGAAGTGGCAGAACCTGTGGCGCGACACGGTCACCCGCGGCGCCCGCGGCTGATCCCGTCGCACCGGCAAGAGAGGGAGATCCGCCGATGTGCGGCGACATGGGCGAAGAGGACGAGGTCGAGGGCGCGCTCGTCGGCCGGTTCCTCATGAACGCGCGATCGCTGATCGCGGGAGGTGCCCGTCGCGCACCCGGCGGGGATTCCGTGACGGCCGGGCTCGACCGGGCGTTCCTCGACGCGCTCGAGCGCAGCCTCCGCGACGTGGCGGGGGCGTCCGACGCCGACCGCTACCGGCTGATGTCGCTCCAGTCGGTCGTGTTCGCGCGGCTCGCGGGCTTGTGCGCCGCGCACGCCTCGCTGCACGACGATCCGCTGCGCCGGACCATCGAGGCGCTGATGCACGGCTATGCCGAGGCGGAGGCGATCGAGCCCGACCACGGGCACGACCATGACGACGGCCACGATCACGGGCACGATCACGGGCACGACCATGATCACGGGCACGATCATGATCACGGGCACCATCACCATGGCCAGGGACATCATCACCACTGACCGGCCTTCCGCCGACGCCGCGAAGCTGGTATCGCGGCGTCGGCGGTCGGGTCCGGGACGGGGCGGCATGAAGACGGAGTTCCTCGAACGGGATATGGTGAGCGGCCTGAAGAACGGCCTCGACGTGATCGAGGCGTTCGACGACCGCCGCCCCCGCCTCAGCCTGACCGACGTCGCCCAGATCACGGGGCTGTCGCGGGCCGCGGCCCGCCGCTACCTGCTCACCCTCACCCGCCTCGGCTATGCCGAACACGACGGGAAGTTCTTCTCGCTGACGCCGAAGATCCTGCGGCTCGGCTACGCCTACCTCTCGTCCACCTCGCTTCCGGTGCGGATCCAGCCGTTCCTGGAGCGGG
>JBIJED010000565.1:0-2669 GCA_044343785.1 Azospirillales bacterium
CGGGCGTCGCCCCGCGGGACGGGCGGGTCCGCACGGTGCGGACGGCGGGCCCGGGCGCGTCGGTTCCGTCCGGTCCGACGACGAACCGCACATGGTCGGCGCCGCCGAAGGGCACCTCGGCGAGGAGATCGCCGAGATCGGCCGACGTGACGAAGCGGCGCAGCCCGCCACCGGCCGTCCGTCGCATCACGTCCAGCGACATGCCGGGCGGGGGGCGCGCCTCCAGCCGCCAGGCCCCGTCGGGCAGGCGGGACAGGATGGCGGCCGCGGCGGGGAGGAAGGCGTCGAACGCCTCGTCCGGCGCCTCGTCGGGCGCCTCGTCCGGCGCCGCGGCCGGGGCGCCGCCGCCCGCGTCGGAAAGCCGGATCGTCCCGCCGACCACGAGATCCTCGAACGCGGCGCGGAGGGCGGGCCGGTCGAGGACCGCGGCCGGACCGAAACGCCGTTCGAGGTCCGCGTGGATCGCACTCCAGTCCCCTTCGAGCCGGACCGTGGTCGGCGCGCCCTCCGCCCGGAACCCGATCTCCGCCGCGACGACGAGCCCGGTTCCCGCCCCGGTCCCCAGGGCGGCCAGCACCGCCCGCGCCGCCTCCGCCGACAGCGGCGCCGCCAGCGCGCCGCGGAGGGCCGATCCGGAGACCGGGACCTCGGCGAGCGGACGGTCCCCGTCGCGGAGGGCGAGCCGGCCCTCCCGGGCGAAGACGGGGCGGTCGCCCGGCCCGATCGCCGTGGCGGGCGGGGCGATCGTCGCCTCGATCGTCAGGCGGGCGCCCGTCACCAGCGCCGCCGGCGGTTCCCCGGGCCGGGGCCCGCGGGCGAGGACCGCGACGAGGCCGAACACCGGCACCCCCAGCGGGCCCCGCGCCAGGACCGGCCGGGCGCGCAGCAGGTGGCGCCGGTCCGGATCGCCGGCGTCGGGCAGGGCGAGGAGGGCCGGGGCCGACCCGGCCCCGTTCCCGACCTTCCGCCAGGGCGCCGTCGCGGACGGGCCGGTGGCCGTGAGCCCGGTCATGGTCGCCTCCCCTCGGGGTCAGACGCGCGTTTCGGCCGGAACCTCCGTCCAGGTGTCCGCGGGGGCCTCCTCCCCGCGGGCCGCGTCGGTCTCCACGTCGGCCGTCCGGGTGCGCGAGGCGCGCGCCTTGGCGGGGCGTCCCTTGGCGGACGCGTCGGCGTCGGCCCGCTCCCCGGCCGGGCGATCGCCGCCGGCCGCCGGCTGGTCCCTCTCGTCCGCCGGCGCCCGGGAGAAGCGGACGAACCGGTCCGCCGCCTCGGCCGACGGGCTGCGCGTCGATCGCGGCGCCCCCACGCCGGCCCCGCGCGGCGCCCCGACCCCGCCGGGCGCACCGACCCCGCCGGGCGCACCGACACCGGCGGGCACGCCGACACCGGCGGGCACGCCGCCGGGCACGCCGACGCCGGCACCCGCTCCGCCCGGCGCCACGGGCGGCCGTCCGGCCTCGCCCTCCGCCGCCGGCACCGCCGCCGCCTCCACCCGGATCACGTCGCGCGAGACCATCTCGCGCGGGGTGAGGCTGCGGGTGACCACGCCGGGCCCGTCCGGGCCGGGCACGTCCACGGTCAGCGGGCCGTTGCCGCCGGCCTCGATCCAGGGGCTGCTCCACGCCATGCCGCGGTTGAAGATGGTGCCGCGCACCGTCACGTGGACGCGATAGTCGTAGGCCGGGACGAAGTCCTTCTGCCCGGTGAAGATGCGCCAGAGGCGCGCCTCGTTCTGGTCGCCGAACTGCCAGCGGAAGCGGACGGGCTGCTGGCTGCGGTCGGTCCCGTCGGACCGGCGGCCCTTCGCCCGGAACTCCACCTCGATCATCTCCGTCTCGCCCTGCAGGATGGCGGACAGGATGATCGGGCCGACGTCGAGCACGCCCGCCTTGTCGGCCCGCACCTCGACGATCCTGTCGTTGACGAGGGTGCCGTTCGGCCCCTCGTCCAGGTCGACGACGTTGTTCTCGACCTGCATGCGCAGGAAGGGGTGCTCGGTCTCGCCCGGCGGCTCCAGCAGGTGGACCCGGCGCTTCAGGAAGGTCCGGTCGGCGGACCAGCCGGCCGGCGGGTTCTGCACCTCGCCCTCGCGGGCCATCACCCAGGCCGGGGCGAAGTTGGCGTCGGCGGGGTCGGACTTCTGGAAGGTCGTCGCCTTCCAGACGATCTGGCCCTGCTCGTCCGGATAGCCCAGCTGCGCCGACAGGAAGGCGATCGGGTCGCCGGCCCAGTTGCGCGCCGGATCGGGATAGTTCGCCACCGGCTTGACCAGCCGCGTCACCTTGCGGCCGAGGCCGCCCAGCACGAGGCGCTGAAAGTACTTCCGCTCCGCCTGCGCGTCGTTCCGGATCGCGTCGAAGAACCCCTCCATCGAGGAGGAGATCGTGTGCGGCTGGAGATAGCGGAAATAGCGCGTCTCGTCGTAATGGAGGTCGAGGCTCGTGCTGTCGCGCCGGTACTTGAGCGCGAGCCCGCCGCCGAAGCCGAACAGGCCCGAGAGCAGCCCGCCGCCGGACGGCGCCTGCGCGGCCTCCACCTGGGGCTGCGGCGGCTCGAAGATGACCTTCTTCGCCGCCTCGGTGAACTGGGTGACGACCATGTCGATGCGCTGGTTGATGGCGCGTTCCATGTCGGCGGCACCGGGTGCCGTCCCGTCGATGTCGACGATC